>JASFUL010000079.1:0-14512 GCA_050050315.1 Gemmatimonadota bacterium | reverse complement strand
GCCGCCCGCGCTTCCTCGCCGTAGGGCGGCGCCGGGATCTCGGTGAGCTCGGCCTGCCAGCCCAGGGTCCGCTCGTCCCAGCGCCGGATCAGGTCCGCCGCCTGGCGGACGGGGTCGCTCGCCAGGAGCTCGCGGGCGCGGGCCGCCAGCTCGTCGTCCCTCGGCGCCTCCAGCCGTCCCCCTCCGGGGGCCTTCGCGAGCTCGCTCTCCATGGTCGCCGAAGCTGCTCCGCCGGCCCGGGTCCTGTCAACGACCTCGGGGCCGTCCCGGCCGGGAACGAGGGCGCTCCGAGCCGCTCGGGGCTTCGTAACGGGAGTTACGACGTGGTTACAGAACGCTCGATTGGGGCGTTACCGGCCTCGTCTACCATTCGATCACGAGACCCGATCGGAGCGTCCCGCTCAGGCGATCCGCGGCGGGTCGATGACGAGTCACCACGCCCGGTCCACAGAGGCGAAATGTCCAGATCATCTCGCACCCGCGCCACGCGGGCCGTGATCGCCGGAGCCGCCGCGCTCCTGGCCTCGGCCCTCCCCCTCGCAGCGCAGGATGGCCCCGCGGCCGGTCGCATCATCGGCAAGGTCCTGGCCGCCGAGAACGCGCGCCCCCTCTCGTCTGCCCAGGTCTACCTCGAGGACGGATCCATCGGCGCGCTGACCGATCTCGACGGGCGGTACGTCCTGAACGGAGTGCCCGCCGGGACCCACACCGTCGTCGTCCAGATCCTCGGCTACGGCCAGAAGAGCGTGACCGACGTCGCCGTGCAGGCGGGAGAGGTCGTCCCGCTCACCATCACCCTCGAGCAGCAGGCCGTGGAGGTCGAGGGGATCACGGTGAGCGCCGCCCGGGAACGCGGCAGCACCGCCGCGCTCCTCGACCAGCGGCGCACGTCCGAGGCGCTGGTGGACGCGGTGGGAGCGACGGAGATCAGCCGGCGGCCCGACTCAGACGCCGCCGACGTCGCCCAGCGCATGACCGGCGTGACGGTCTCGGACGGCAAGTACGTCTTCGTGCGCGGGCTGGGCGAGCGGTACTCGCAGACCAGCCTCAACGGGTCGTCCCTGCCGAGCCCCGAGCCCGAGAAGTCGGTGGTTCCGCTGGACCTCTTCCCGTCGGGCTTTCTCGAGAGCCTCGAGACGCAGAAGTCGTACACACCGGACCAGCCCGCGGACTTCTCGGGCGGGACGGTGAAGATCAACACGAAGGACTTCCCCAACCGGCTGACCATGAAGGTCGGGGTCAGCACGAGCTTCAACACGCAGAGCCAGTTCGAGGACGGATTCCTGACGTATCCCGGGGGGGGATCCGACTTCCTGGGCCTCGACGACGGCACCCGTGAGATCCCGGCGGTGGTGCGACGGCTGATCGGGGGCGTGAAGGGCGATCGGCTCCCCGACGACGAGAGGACGCTGATCCGGGTGGGTCAGGCGCTCCAGGGCAGGGACGCCGTGTTCGCGCCCAGCCCCCGCGGTACCCCCTGGAATCGCTCCTTCGACTTCTCCATCGGTGCCCGCACCGACGTCCTGGACGAGGGCGAGCTGGGGTACTTCTTCGCCGGGACGTACGGCGACTCCTACACCCGACGGGACGGGGAGGTGGAGCGCAAGTGGCGCACCACCGCCTTCGATCCGGGCGTGGATCCGGCCCTCGTGGAGCCGAACGTCGACTATACGTTCACGCGGGGCACGCGGAACGTGACGTGGGGCGGAATCGGCAACGTGACCTTCAAGCCGAGCCCGAACCAGAAGATCTCGCTCCGCACCACGGTCAATCTCAACACCGAGGACGAGGCGCGGCAGTTCGTCGGGGACAACCAGGAGGACATCAACGGTCTCGTCCGCTCCGACCGCCTCCGCTTCGTCCGGCGCCTCATGCTCTGGGGCCAACTCTCGGGCGAGCACCGGGCGTTCGCCGACTCGCGCCTGAACTGGCGGGTCACCGGCGCCCGCGCGGACCGTGACGAGCCGCTGATGCGGGAGGCCATCTACCTCGAGGACGAGGGCCAGTTCAAGCTCCTCAACACCGGAGAGAGCGGGCGTTACTTCTGGAGCGAGCTCACCGACGACGACCTGAGCGCCGAGGTGGACTGGCGCTTCCCGTTCGACCTCCTCGGGCGCGAAGCCGGGGTCAAGGTCGGCGGGGCCTGGCGGGATCGCGGCCGCGACTTCGGGGCGCGGCGCCTCTACTGGCAGTTCCTCGGCAACCTGATCACCGACATCGACGCGGCGCTGGACACGGCCGACATCGTGGCGAGCGCCCGCCGGCCGGGCCAGTTCGCCATCGACGACATCGTCGAGCCGGGAGATCTCTACGACGCCACCGACGGGCGGACGGCCGGGTACCTCATGTTCGAGCTCCCCGTCACGTCCAGCCTGCAGGCCATCGTGGGCGCGCGGGTCGAGAACTACACGCTCGAGCTCACGTCCCGGGGCGAGACGCTCCGCGAGACAGACCAGACCGACGTCGCGCCGTCCCTGAACCTGATCTACTCCATCGGGGACGACGTGAAGGTGCGGGCGGCCGCGAGCCGCACGCTGGACCGCCCCGAGTTCCGGGAGCTGGCGCCGTTCCAGTTCACGGAGGCCACCAGCCTCAGGCAGCTCTTCGGAAACCCGGACCTCGGCTCGGCGGACATCGTGAGCGGCGATCTGCGGGTGGACTGGTTCCCCGGCCCCGGCGAGATGATCTCGCTCGGCGGCTTCTACAAGGCGATCCAGGACCCCATCGAGCAGGTCTACGTGGCCGCCGCGTCGTCCGCGTACTCCTTCCAGAACGCCGGCGACGCCACCGTGCTCGGGATCGAGGCCGACCTGCAGCTGGCCCTGCGGCGCGTCTCCGACGCGCTGCAGAACTTCAGCATGCAGGCCAACTACTCCTGGATCGACTCCAACGTCGAGGTCAGGCGGGGCATCGACGGCTTCGAGCCGACCAACCTCGAGCGCCCGCTCGAGGGGCAGGCCAGCTACGTGGCCAACGCGGCCCTGAATTACGCCACGCCTTCCGGAGTGGAGGCGGGGCTGTTCTACAACCGGTTCGGCGAGCGGCTCGAGGCCGCCGGCGGGTCGGGCATCCCGGACATCTACGAGCAGCCGCGGAACTCGCTGGACGCGAGCGTGGCCTTCCCCCTTCCTCGCGGGGTCCGGATGAAGCTCAAGGGCTCGAACCTGCTCAACGAGCCCTTCCGCTTCGAGCAGAGCGCCAACGGCATCACGCTGCTCCAGCGGGAATACGAGGTGGGCTCGACCTTCTCGGTCGGCCTCTCCTGGGAGTTCTGAGGATCGATTCCGGGATCCCGAAACACGTCAACCGACTGATACCGCATCACCCAGCGAGGAAGGAAACGCCATGAAGTGGACGAGAACCCTGGCCCTTGTCGCAGCCGTCCTCATCGGCTCCCTGGGCATCGTCGCCTGCAGCGAGGACGACCCGGTCTTTCCGGGAGCCCCCGGCTCGGTGACCCTGACGGTGAACGGGCAGACCATCGTCGTCAGCTGGACGGCCGCCTCCGACGCCGACACCTACCTCGTCACGCTGACGACGAGCGGCGAAGCGGCGCGGACCGAGACCGCCACCTCCAACACCACCGAGGCCACCTTCACCGGCCTCACGAGGGGGAAGACCTACTGCGCCGTCGTGACCGCGGGGAACGGCGAAGGTGACGCCTCGAGCGATCCCGAGTGTGCCGAGATCGCGGCGCCCCAGCCCGGCGCTCCGACGAGCGTCGAGGCCCAGGCCTCCACGGACGAGGTGACCGTGACGTGGACCCCCGGGCCGAACGCCACCGGGCACCGGGTCGAGCTCCGGGAGGGCGCCACCCTGGTCGACTCCGAGACGCTGGGTGCCAGCGCCTCGTCCCACACCTTCACCGGTCTCGACCCCGCGACCACCTTCCTGGTCCAGGTCTTCGCGCTGAACGACCAGGGCGAGATCGGCTCCACGGCCGTGACGGTCACGACCCAGTCCTCGGTGGTGGAGGTGACGGACGACATCGACGCGAACACCACGTGGACCTCGGACAGGGTCTACCTGCTGACGCAGCCGATCTTCGTGGGGACCGACTGCGGCGCCGACGGCATGGATCCGGACTGCAACTCCGTGACCCTCACCATCGAGCCCGGGACGACCATCCTCGGGCAGACGGACCTGCCCCAGGGCATCCGCGGCGCGTACCTGGTGGTGAGCCGAGGCTCGCGCATCATCGCCGACGCCAACGCCAACCGCGCCGACAAGTCCGCCCGTCCCGACCCCGACGACGTGATCGTCTTCACGTCCTCGGCACCGGCCGGACAGCGGGCTCGAGGGGACTGGGGCGGATTGGTCATCAATGGCCGCGCACCGACGAACGCGGGGGCCGAGGCCGAGGGCGAGGGCGACTCCGGGCTCTTCGGGGGAACCGACGAGATGGACGACTCGGGAATCATCCGGGGCGTGCGGATCGAGTTCGCCGGGGACGACGTGACGCCGACCGACCAGCTCAACGGCCTCGCTCCCCAGGGGGTCGGCGCCGGCACGATCATCGACTACGTCCAGATCCACTACAACGTGGACGACGGCATCGAGCCCTTCGGCGGTACCGCCACGGCCACGCACATCGTCGTCACCGGGATCGGGGACGACTCGTTCGACGGCACCGACGGCTTCCGCGGTTTCTGGCAGTTCCTCCTCGGCCAGCAGCGGGCCGACGACGCGGACCAGGGCTTCGAGCTCTCCAACAACGGCGACACGCCCGCCGCCACCCCGAGGTCGATGGCGGTGGTGGCCAACGCGACGGTCATCGGCGCCCGGGAGAACATGGGCAGCGGTGAGATCAGCGCGCTGGGCGGCGAGTCCGACCACGGGATCCTCCTGCGGGAGGGCTCCAACTGGAAGATCTACAACTCCATCGTGACGGGCTTCGGACGGTCCGCGTGCGTCGAGGGGGCCCAGACCATCACCAACGCGACGGCGCGGCAGGGTGGTAGCGCCGATCCGGCCACCACCACCACCGTCGAGGGCTCCATCTTCTACGGCAACACGGAGCCGAACAGCACGAGCCCGGCCGACAACTTCGCCGCCAGCTGCGACTGGGCCGGCAACCAGGCCTTCTTCACGAACGGGGCCTTCAACAACATGCTCGCCGATCCGAACCTGCCGGACGACGCCTTCAGCGTCGGTACGCAGGGGAGCCCGCCGAACGTGATCCCGACGGCCATGCCCGGGGGATACGCGCCGGTGTCGGTCGCGAACATGATCACCGGCGGTCTGGTCATGCCAGCGGACGGACGCACGCTCCAGGACACGGATTACGCCGGCGCCGTCGAGCCCGGTACCGCCCTGGAGGACGCGTGGTACTTCGGCTGGACGGTCTGGGCCACCGACGGGAGCGACTCGCGCCCGGGGCTGGACGACATCAACTGAGTCGTGGAGTTCCGGTCCCGGGCCTCGGCCCGGGATCGGGCCCACACGAGCGACGACGGAAGTGGAGAGCGGGGGGTGTGGGGCCGTCGAGTGCCCTCACCCCCCGGTTCCGGAACGGAGGAGAGCGTTGAGTCAGGGTTCGTCGAAGCGGGGGATGCGAGGGGTCCGGAGCTGGCTGGCCGGGGCGCTGGTGACGCTCATCTCGGCGGGCTGCTCGGACGCGGCCGCGAGCTCCCCCCTGGCCAACGCCGAGCGGTCGAAGGAGGCGGTGGCCCGGGCCTTCTTCGCGGCGCTCGAGGCGCGGGACGCCGAGGCGCTGGGAGCGCTCAGGGTGACCCGGGAGGAGTACGAGAGCCTGCTCTGGCCCGAGCTTCCCGACCGGGAGCAGATGCCCTTCGAGTTCGCCTGGGGCATCAACCAGGCGGTCAGCCGCAAGGGCGCGCGCCAGGCCATGGAGCGGTACGGCGGGGCGCGACTGGAGCTGGTGTCCTTCGAGTTCGAGAAGGAACCCGAAGTGTACCCCGGGTTCACCCTGCACCGGGGGGCGAAGGTCGTCGCGAGGCGGCTGGACACGGGCGAGACGGGGATCCTGCCCAGCTTCGACGTGCTCGTGGAGTACGCCGGCGGCTGGAAGATGATGGACTTCGACGAGCTCTAGCAGATCATTCCAGAACGCGGACGTCGACCCGCCGGACGAGCGGGGCGCGACATCCAGGGAGGTCGACAGCTTCGAAGCGAGCACCGGGACTCTGGCGCCGGGGCCGGCGCCACCCCACGATTCGGACGGGATTGTAACAGACGTCCACGTGCCCCGAGGGGACCACAGCCGGCCGGGAGCGCCATGGAAGAGAACGAGCTGATCCACGACTGGAACGTAGGGGAGGGGGCGTTCGCCTGGTCCTCGGTCGGTCGGGTCCAGCTGGACGACGAGACGCTGCGTGACGGGCTGCAGAACCCGTCGGTGGTCGACCCCCCCATCGAGGACAAGATCCGCCTGCTCCACTACATGGACGAGCTGGGGATCGACACGGCGGACATCGGCTTGCCGGGCGCCGGTCCCCGGGCGGTGGAGGCGGTGAGGGCCCTCGCCCGGGAGATCCGGGACGCGGGACTCTCGGTGGCCGCCAACTGCGCGGCCCGGACGGTGGTGCAGGACGTCGAGCCCGTGGCACGGCTGAGCCAGGAGGTCGGCATCCCCATCGAAGCGTGCACCTTCATCGGGAGCTCGCCGATCCGGCAGTACGCCGAGGGATGGACGCTGGACCGGATGCTCCGGACCTCCGAGGAGGCGGTGACGTTCGCCGTCGGAGAAGGCCTGCCGGTGATGTTCGTCACGGAGGACACGACCCGGGCGCGGCCCGACACGTTGCGGGCGCTGTACGGCAGGGCGATCGAGTGGGGCGCGAAGCGGCTCTGTATCGCCGACACGGTGGGGCACGCCACGCCGGAGGGCGCGTACGCGGTCGTGCGCTTCGTGATCGACGAGATCGTCCGCCCCTCGGGCGAGGAGGTCGGCGTGGACTGGCACGGACACCGGGACCGTGGCCTCGGGCTCGCGAACGCCCTCGCCGCGGTCCGGGCCGGTGCGGATCGGATCCACGGGTGCGCCCTCGGGATCGGGGAGCGGGTGGGCAACACCGAGATGGAGCTGTTGCTGGTGAACCTGAAGCTGCTCGGGCTGCACGACGCGGACCTGTCGTTGCTTCCCGACTACACCCGCCTGGCGGCGGACGCGTGCAGGGTGCCCCTCACCCACGCCTACCCGGTGGTGGGGCGGGACGCGTTCCGCACGGGGACGGGTGTGCACGCGGCGGCCATCGTGAAGGCCGAGAGGAAGGGAGACGTCTGGCTGGCCGACCGGGTCTACTCGGGGATCCCGGCTTCGCTGGTGGGCCGGATCCAGCAGATCGAGATCGGGCCCATGTCCGGCCTCAGCAACGTGAAGCACTGGCTGAAGGCGCACGGCCACGATCCGGACGACGACGCCCTGTGCCGCCGCATCTTCCAGGCGGCCAAGGAGACGGACCACACGCTCACGGAGGAGGAGCTCGAGGGGCTCATCGCCCTCGACGAACGAACATGAACAGTGCAGTCATGAGGAGTGTCATGGAGGCGGCCACGAACGAGAACGCCAGTCCCTCCCCACGGGTGCTCGTCGTGGAGGACGAGCCGGACATCGCCGCGCTGATCGCGTATCAGCTCACCCGTGAGGGCTTCCGAGTCGAGACGGCCGCCAACGGCTCCGACGCCCTCACGGCCGTCAATCGGGAGGTCCCGGACCTCGTGGTCCTCGACCGCATGCTGCCGGGGATCTCCGGTGACGAGGTGCTCCGCCGGCTGAAGGAGGAGAAGAGCACCCGGACGATCCCGATCCTGGTCCTCACGGCCAGACGGGAGCAGGAGGACCGCATCGAGGGCCTCGAGCTCGGGGCGGACGACTACCTGACCAAGCCGTTCAGCCCCCGGGAGCTCGTGCTGCGCGTGCAGGCGATCCTCCGGCGCCTGCGTGAGCCCGCGGTCGCATCGGGAGGACGCATCCTCCGGGCCGGCAGCCTGCGGATGGATCTGGCCGCCCACCAGGTCTTCCTCGACGGCGAGGAGCTCCACCTGACCCCCACCGAGTTCCGCCTCCTCCAGGCCCTCATGGAGCGCCAGGGACGCACGCAGAGCCGGCGTCAGCTCCTGGAGAAGGCCTGGGACGTCGAATCGGAGATCAGCGACCGGATCCAGACGCGGACCGTGGACATGCACGTCCGTCGCCTGAGGGCCAAGCTCGGCGACCGCGGAGACTGGGTGGAGACGATCCGCGGCTTCGGCTATCGATTCCGGGTGGATCCGGGCGACGAGCGGTAGGTCCGCCTGCCCATGGTACGCTTCCGCATCCACCACGCGCTGTTCGCGGGATTCCTGGCCGTCGTCGGCCTGCTGGTCATCCTGATCGTCGTCCTCGCCGGGACGGGGCTGCGCCGCGAGCTGGTCGGGATCCAGCAGGCGGAGCTCACCCGGGAGCTCCGCCTGGCCCGGGAGCTCCTGAGCGTCCAGTCCCCGTCCGATCCCCAGGCGGTGGTGCGGGCCATCACCCGACAGCTCGGACACCGCGCCACCCTCATCGACAGCGCGGGCGTGGTGATCGGAGACGCGGCCATCCCCACGGACCGCCTGGACGCCGTCGAGAACCACGCCGGGCGGCCCGAGGTCGTGGAGAGCCGCGAGACCGGTCGGCCGGCCTTCGCCGAGCGCACCAGCGCCACCATCGGCCAGGGGCTCCTCTACGCCGCCGTCCCGGCGACCTTCGACGGTCGGCCGGTGACCCTCCGCCTCGCCGCGCCCATGGAGGAGACCGAGGCCACCGTGGCGCGCAGCCAGCGGGCCGTGGCGTACACGGGGCTCCTCTCCCTGGTGTTCGCCCTCCTGGTGGCGTACGCCCTGTCCCGGGGCCTGGCGCGACCGCTGGTCCACCTCTCGGCGCGGGCCGGGCTGCTCGCCGAGGGAGACTTCGGCCAGCGGGCGCCGCGCAACACGTCGGTGACGGAGCTGGACGAGCTGTCCGTGGCCTTCAACCGTCTCGCCGAGGAGCTCCAGGCGCGGCTCGCGGAGCTCGGCCGGGAGCGCGACGAGATGCGGGCCCTCATCGACACCATGGCCGAGGGCGTGATCGCCCTGACCGACGACGCCCGCATCCTCCGCACGAACCGGGCGGCCAGGGAGCTGCTCCGGATCCCCGCACCCGCCGAGTTCGCCCCCGTGGGGTCGATCATCCGCCACCCGGAGCTCCGGGAGGTGCTCGAGGCGTCGGTCACGCGGGCGACCCAGGCGAGGGAGCTGCAGCTCGGCGACCGTCACTTCATCGTCGCCTCCCGCATGCTCGACAAGGGCGGTGCGGTCACGACCTTCCTGGACGTGACCGAGATTCGGCGCCTCGAGCAGGTACGGCGGGACTTCGTGGCCAACGCCTCCCACGAGCTCAAGACGCCCCTGACCTCGATCCGCGGATTCGCCGAGACCCTGCTGGAGGGCGAACCCCCGCCGGATCTCCGCGGTCGCTTCCTGGAGTCGATCCGTCAGAACACGCTGCGTCTGCAGCGCCTGGTGGACGACCTCCTCGACCTGTCGAGGCTCGAGTCGGGTGGGTGGGTCGCGCGGATCGTCGAGGTGGACGTGGCGGACGTGGCCGAGAGCGTGTGGCGCGACTTCGGGGAGGAGGCCGAGCCCCGGGACGTCGCGTTCGGGGTGGTGGGCCAGGGGGTCGCGATGGCCGACCGGCAGGGACTGGAGCAGATCTTCCGCAACCTCCTCGAGAACGCGCTCCGCTACACACCCTCGGGAGGGGCCGTCGAGGTCAGGATCGTCCACCGGGACCGGGCCGTGGAGGTCGAGGTCTCGGACACGGGCATCGGCATCCCGAGCCGCGCGCTTCCGAGGATCTTCGAGCGTTTCTACCGCACCGACACGAGTCGCGCCCGGGACGTCGGCGGGACCGGGCTGGGCCTGTCGATCGTCCGGCACCTCGTGGGGGCGATGGGAGGGGACGTGGAGGCCGAGAGCGAGCTGGGCCAGGGAACGACGATCCGCTTCAGCCTCCCCGGGGCCGAGGGGGCCGGGTCCGCCACCGATGTGAGGAAGGGCGCTTGAGCGAGAATGTAACAGAGTGGGCGTGGCTGTTACACGGCCGTTACGTCAACATGACGAATATGATCGCCAATCTCCCTATGCTTCGGTGCAACGGACATCAACTCCAGGAGGAATCGATATCGATGCGTGACACACTGATCAGGCGGACCGTGTGGCTGGCCGCGGCGCTCACGGTGGTCGCCTGCGGAGGCGACAGCGCCGACGGGGGCCCGGGTGAGGAGGGCGAGTCCCTCAGGGGCGAGGTCGTCATCGACGGATCGAGCACGGTGTTCCCGGTCTCCGAGGCGGTGGCCGAAGAGTTCCAGCGGGCCCACCCCCGGGCGCGCGTGACGGTGGGTCAGTCCGGCACCGGTGGGGGCTTCAAGCGCTTCTGCGTCGGGGAAACCGACATCTCCGACGCGTCGCGACCGATCGCCCAGGACGAGATCGAGACCTGTGGGCAGGCGGGCATCGAATACATCGAGCTGCCCGTGGCGTGGGACGGGCTCTCGGTCGTGACGAACCCCGCCAACGACTTCCTCCAGTGCCTCACGATGGACGAGCTCCGCCGGATCTGGGAGCCGAACAGTGAGGTCACGACCTGGCAGGACGTGAGGCCCGAATGGCCCGCCGTGGAGATCGAGCTCTTCGGCCCGGGGACCGACTCGGGGACGTTCGACTACTTCACCGAGACGGTCATGGGCGAGAGTGGCGCCAGCCGGGCGGACTTCCAGGCTTCGGAGGACGACAACATCCTGGTCCAGGGCGTGGCCGGAGACGAGAGCTCCCTCGGGTACTTCGGGTACGCGTACGTCGTCGAGAACCAGGACCGGTTGAAGCTCCTGGGCGTGGACGCCGGTGACGGATGCGTACAGCCCAGCGACGCCACGATCGCGTCCGGGGCCTACCCGCTCGCTCGTCCGCTCTTCATCTACGTGAAGCGAAGCGCTCTGCAGGAGCCGACCGTGCGCGAGTACGTCACGTTCATGATGAACCACGCCACGGAGCTCGTGCGGCCGACCGGTTACCACGCCCTTCCGGAGAGCCGCTACGAGGAGAACCTCCGGATGATCGCGGCGGACGGGGCCGGGTCGGACATGGACGGGTCCGGGATGGACGACTCCGGGATGGACGATTCCGGAGAGTCCGGCCCTGGCGGCGAAACCCCGTGATCGAGGCTGGCCGGCTGGCATGACCAACCACGCGACGACGGGGTCGGGAGCCACGGTGGATCCCGGCCCCGCCCTCCTCTCGCACGACCGCACCCGGGACCTCAGGGAGCGGGTCATCGGATGGATCCTCTTCCTGTGCGCCGGCCTCTCGACGCTGGTGACGCTGGGGATCGTGGTGGTCCTGGCGGGCGAGACGGTCAACTTCTTCCGCCAGATCCCGATCATGGAGTTCTTCTCCGGGACGCGGTGGGAGCCCCAGTTCGCCGAACCCCACTTCGGCATCCTCCCCCTGCTCGCGGGCTCGTTCCTCGTGGCCGGGGGGGCCGCCGTCATCGCGCTCCCCCTCGGGCTGCTGACGGCGGTCTTCCTCAGCGAATACGCCGCCGACGGGCTCCGGAAGGTCCTCAAGCCGGTCCTCGAGATCCTCGCGGGCATTCCGACGGTGGTGTACGGCTACTTCGCGCTCACCTTCATCACCCCCCTGATCCGCGAGGTGATTCCGGGGACCGAGGTCTTCAACGCCGCCTCGGCGGCCATCGTCGTGGGGATCATGATCATCCCCACGGTCGCCTCGCTCTCCGAAGACGCCCTGCGGGCGGTCCCGCAGAGCCTGCGTGAGGGGGCCTACGGGCTCGGCGCGACCCGATACGAGGTCTCCACCCGCGTGGTCGTGCCGGCCGCCCTTTCGGGCATCGTGGCCTCGTTCATCCTGGCGATCAGCCGCGCGATCGGCGAGACCATGGCCGTGACCATCGCCGCGGGGAACGCCCCGAACCTGACGCTGAACCCCCTCGAGTCGATCCAGACGATGACTGCCTTCATCGTGTCGGTGAGCAAGGGCGACACGCCTCGCGGGACGATCGTCTACAGCAGCCTGTTCGCGGTCGCGATGACGCTGTTCCTGATCACGCTGGCCATGAACGTCGTGAGCCAGTGGGTGCTCGCCCGGTTCCGGGAGGCGTACGAATGAGCCCCGAGGAGAACGCCGTTCCCGGAACGGCGGAGCAGGGCGAGGAGACGGAGCCCAGGGCGGAGTCCGTCCGGGACGCCGCCTCGCCCGAGAGGATCGCGGAACGGGCCGCGAGCGAAGGCCCGGACCAGGACGGCTCGGGCCCACGGCCGCCACGAATCCCGGGGGCCTCCGGGGTGGCGCGAGCGTCCTCGAACGGCGGTGCGAGTCCGGCGGGAGACGGGGGTGCGCGCCCGGCCGGAGAGCCGCCCGGCGGGGCCGAGGCGCCCGCCGAGGGGTCGGGGGCCCGGCGGGAGCCCCACCGCCCCCCCTCCCCCGGGAGTCCCGTGCGGCTGGGGGGCACGACCCGGGAGCGGAGGCGTCGGCTCAAGGGCTTCGTCTTCGCCGTGGCGGCGGGGCTCGCCACGGCGGTCGGGGTGCTGGCGCTGGCGGTCCTCCTCGCCGACGTCTTCTCCGACGGCTGGTCCACCCTCTCCCTCGACTTCCTGGGACGCTTCGCCTCCCGCTTCCCCGAGGAGGCCGGGGTCAAGGCGGCGCTGTACGGCTCCATCTGGGTGCTGGCGCTTACCGCCCTCTTCAGCTTCCCCCTGGGCGTGGGGGCCGCGATCTACCTCGAGGAGTACGCTCCGAAGAACTGGGTCACGAGGACCATCCAGACGAACATCGCCAACCTGGCCGGGGTCCCGTCCATCGTCTACGGGATCCTCGGGCTGGCCCTCTTCGTGCGGGCCCTCGGCTTCGAGCGGAGCGTCCTGAGCGGGGCGCTCACCCTGTCCCTCCTGATCCTCCCGGTGATCATCATCGCGTCACAGGAGGCCATCCGGGCCGTGCCCGACTCGATCCGCCAGGCCGCGTACGGTCTGGGGGCCACGCGCTGGCAGACCGTCAGCACCCAGGTGCTCCCCATGGCGTTGCCTGGGATCCTCACGGGGACGATCCTGGCCCTCTCGCGGGCGGTGGGCGAGACGGCTCCCCTGATCCTCGTCGGAGCCGTGAGCTTCATCGCGTTCACCCCCGAAGGGATCATGGACTCGTTCACGGTCCTCCCGCTCCAGATCTTCGAGTGGGTGGGCAGGCCCCAGCCGGAGTGGCGCCACCTGGCCGCGGCGGGCATCATCGTCCTGCTGGCGATCCTGCTGTCCATGAACGCCGTGGCGATCCTGCTCAGGAACAAGTACCAGAACCGGCACTGACCCGCCGTTCACTCCAGGCCTCGTCCATCGCAAGATGCCGACCATACACGAAATCGACACCGGGGGAAGACCCCCGGCCCTCGAGGCGCGCAACCTCTCGGTCACCTACGGCGAGAAGCGAGCCGTGAGCGACATCAGCCTGGTCGTGCCCGCCAACCAGGTGGTGGCGCTCATCGGGCCGTCCGGGTGCGGCAAGAGCACGCTGCTGCGGTGCTTCAACCGGATGAACGATCTCGTCCCTTCGGCCCGCATCGACGGTGAGGTGCTCTTCCACGGCCAGAATCTCTACCACGAGGGCGTGGACCCGGTGGAGGTCCGACGGCGCATCGGGATGGTGTTCCAGAAGCCCAACCCGTTTCCGAAGAGCATCTACGAGAACACGGCCTTCGGCCCGCGCATCCAGCGGATGGACGGGGACCTGGACACCATCGTGGAGCGGTCGCTGAGGGCGGCCGCGCTCTGGGACGAGGTGAGCGACCGGCTGGGAGACTCGGCCTACAACCTCTCTGGTGGCCAGCAGCAGCGCCTCTGCATCGCGCGCACGCTGGCCGTCCAACCCGAGATCGTCCTGATGGACGAGCCTGCGTCGGCTCTGGACCCGATCGCGACCCAGAAGATCGAGGAGCTCATCTACGAGCTGAAGAAGGAGTACACGATCGTGATCGTGACCCACAACATGCAGCAGGCAGCCCGGATCTCGGACTACACGGCCTTCCTTTACATGGGGGAGCTCATCGAGTACGGTCCGACGGACGCGCTCTTCACGAATCCCCGTGAGGACCGGACCGAGGCCTACGTCACGGGCAGGTTCGGATGATCTCGGAGTCCCGGCAGCAACCCAGGAGGCACTTCCACGACGAGCTGGACATCCTCCAGCATCGGCTCCTCGAGATGGCGGGACTCGTGGAGGACCTCGTGGCGAAGGCCGTCAAGGCCATCCTGGAGCGCGACCCTTCCGTCGCGGCCGACGTGATGGAGCAGGACGACCGGATCGACGAGCTCGAGATCGAGATCGACGAGCGCGTCCTGGAGCTGCTGGCCCTCCACCAGCCCATGGCGAGCGACCTCCGCCAGGTCATGAGCGCGCTGAAGGTCTCCAACGACCTGGAGCGCGTCGGGGATCACGGCGTCAACATCGCCAAGGCGGCCCGCCGGATGTCGAAGATGTC
>JASFUL010000078.1:0-14695 GCA_050050315.1 Gemmatimonadota bacterium | reverse complement strand
CGGCGTGGACGTGGGGTCCGGCCCAGGTGACCGGCTGCTGGAGCAGCTGCTCGACCTCCCGGTCGATCGCGCCGCCGGCCTCGAGAGGCCGGTCGTCCCAGCGGACCTGGTGGTACGTGAAGTACTTGGCCACGAAGTGCATCATCTGGCCGAACGGCAGATAGGCCAGGAACACGAGCGCCAGCACCACGTGGGCGGCCATCGGTCCGCTCAGGTCGGTGGGCGGGGTCGCCGTCAGCAGCCCTCCGGTGAGGGCCAGCGCACGCCCGGCGAAGTCCCCGACCGAGAGGACCGCGACGGCGCCGGTGACGAAGACCGCCACGAGCAGCGCCAGGTTGAAGAGCGCCACCGGCGTGGTGAACGAGCGCAGGGCCGGGTCGGTGAGGCGACGGACCAGGAGGCCGAGGGCTCCCACGGCTCCCAGCGCGTAACCGGCCCCGGCCAGGACCGGGGTCACGCCCGAGACCAGCCCCGGGACCGCTCCCCCGACGCCGACGAGGGAGGCGAGCCCCCCGAAGACGACCAGCCCCGCCACGCCCGCCAGCAGGTAGAGGCCGAAGTGGAAGGGGAAGGAGAACCACCAGAGCCGGCGGTTGTGCTCGAAGAGTGCCTTCAGGAAGACGATCTCCTGGAGCATGTACGACAGCTCCGACAGTTTCGACTCCTTCCGGGGCTGCCTCCACCACTCGGCCTCCTCCAAGTAGGAGCCGCCGTAGCGGGCGCGGTCCTTGTCCTTCGGAACGGGAGCGAGCTCCCAACGAAGGTGGAGGGGAAGGCGGGCGAGCCTCGCGGATCGGACGACGAACGCCACCGCGAATACGGCGAGAAGGCCGTAGGCGAGGGCCATCAGCACGAGTCCGGACATCGCTTCTCTCCCTTTCCCGGAGCGTCCGGTCCGGCCTCGATCCCCCTCGGCCGGACCCGCCGCGCGGGGGAGCCGAGATCCCCGGCGGGACTATTCGTGGCAGAGATCACAGTTTATATTCGGAAGGTAGCACATCGGGCACTGCGGACCAACCCCGGAGAGCGTGCGATGGCGCGACTCAAGCGAGTGGTCCTCGACCGGCTGATCCGATACTACCGCTTCCTGGTCGACCTCCAGGAAACGCGGCCGGTCGAGACCGTCACCAGCGCCCGGATCGGGGCCGCCCTGGAAGTGGACCCGAGCCAGGTGCGCAAGGACCTCGGGGCCGTCGGGCTGATCGGTATGAGCCACGTGGGGTACGAGGCGTGCGAAGCCTGCCGATGTATCCGGGTCGCTCTCGGATTCGACCGCCCGTATACGGGGATCGTCGTCGGGGCCGGCCGGCTCGGCGGTGCGATCCTGGGCTCGTCGGAGTTCGAGCGGTACGGCCTTCACATCGCGGCCGCCTTCGACAACGACCCGTTCAAGATCGGCCGTCGCGTGGCCGGGATCGTGATTCTGCCGATGGAGCGGTTGTGGCCCTTCTTCGAAGAGGAAGGGGCCCAGCTCGGGATCCTGACCGTGCCGGGCCACGCCGCCCAGGGCCTCACCGATCTCCTCGTGCGACTGGGGGTCCAGGCGGTCTGGAACTTCACACCCCGGCGGGTCACGGTCCCCGAGGGGATCCTCGTGCGGAACGAGCGAATCTCGGCCGGCCTCGCGGAGATCGCGTACCACCTCCGCGACTCCCCGCGGGAGACGACTCCCATCCGGGAGCCGGCGCTGGAGCTTCACTCCGTCGGTGGCTGAAGGCCCCGGGTGGAGGCTTTCCCGACCCCGGTGTCGACCACCGGGGGAGGACCGGGTCCGGCCCGCCCATTGCCTTGACGGGGTGGCGAGGCTGTCCGATATTTAATTCGTGACCAAAATCTCGAAAACCTCCTCGAGGCCTGCTCGTGGCGATCGTCACCATCTCGCGTGGCTCGCTCAGCGGTGGCCGGGCGGTCGCCGAATGCCTGGCCGAACGACTCGGCTATCGGTGCCTGGCCGAGGAGATCCTCGAGGAGGCGGCGGACCATCTCGGCGTCTCGGCCGAGGTCACGAAGGCGAAGTTCCAGACTCCTCCCGGGCTGTGGGCGCGCCTGGTCCGTGAGCGCGACCTGTACCTGCTGGCGGTCCAGACCGCCCTGGCGGAGGCGTGCGTGGAGGGGGACCTGGTCTATCACGGCCTCGCGGGGCAGTTCCTGCTGGAGGGGCTGCCCGGTGTCCTGAAGGTCCGCCTCGTGGCCCCCCTCGAGAAGCGGATCGAGAGCCTGACCCGCGAGCGTCACCGGATGACCCGGGAGGCCGCCGAGAGCTTCATCCGTAGCGTGGACCAGGACCGGACCCGCTGGGTGCGGATCACCTACGGCGCCGACGTGGAGGACCCCTCCCTCTACGACCTGACGGTCAACCTCCGCAGTCTGACCCTCGACACGGCCTGCGCGTCCATCGCCGAAGCCGCCTCGCTACCGGAGTTCGAGGAGGCTCCGGACCACCGGGCGTCGCGAGAGGCGTTCGCCGCCGACCTCCGGGGTCGGCTCGACGCCCTCACGGAGGGCTGAGCCGATGGCCGTCATCACCATCTGCCGGGGGACGAAGAGTGGCGGCGAGCGAATGGCCGAGTGTCTGGCGGAGCACCTCGGCTATCCGATCCTCGGGCGCGAGGTCGTCCGCGACGCCGCGGAGGAGCTGGGTGTCTCGGTCCAGAAGCTGGAGGAGAAGATCGGGGGGCCGCCCGGGCTCTGGGACCGGTTCACCTCGTGGCGGCGTCTCTACATCATCGCCGTGCAGGCGGAGCTGGCCCAGCGGGCCGCGTCCGGGAACCTGGTGTACCACGGCATCGCCGGCAGCATGATCCTTCGGGACGCGCCCTGCTCCCTCTGCCTCCGGTTGATCGCCCCCATGGAGCGGCGCGTGCGGGTCGTCGTCGACGAGACCGGGATGTCGCCGGCCATGGCGGAGCGGTACGTCCGGGAGGTGGACGAGGCCCGGGCGCGGTGGATGCGCGTGATGTACGGACAGGACATCGCCGACCCGGCCCTCTACGACATCGTCATCAACCTCGACACCCTCACCATCGAGGGGGCGTGCCGTCTGACTTCGGCGGCGGTGGACGGTCCCGAGCTCACCGTCGACGACGAGGCTCGAGCCCGACTGCGGGACTTCAGGATCGCGTGCCAGGTACGCCTGGCGCTGGCCCGCGATCCCGAGCTCAGGTCCCTGGACCTGGACGCGAAGGCGACCGACGGCGTCGTGAAGGTCACCGGCCAGGCGCCGGTGCTCAAGAGCGGGCGCATGGGCGACACCATCGCGGAGATCGCCCAGTCCGTCTCCGACGTGGCCGGGATCCTCCTGGAAGTCGAGTGGTTCGACCCCTACCCGTGAGGCGTCGCCCATGACCTTCCCCCTGCGGGCTCCCGCGCCCCTGCTCGCTCCGGCCAGCTGGCTGGGAAGTGCCCTGTGCGCGCTGCTGCTGCTCCTCCATCCGGGGGAGACGGCCGCGTCCCGGGCGGCGGCGGGGGACGCCACGAACGGATTCGGGGGCGAGGCGCTGGTGCAGGGTGACCCCGCCGGCACCAACGCTCCCGGAGAGGGGCCGGCCGGTGGAGAGGTGGGTGTGGCGAGCGAGGCGGAGGACGAGTCCGGCGCCCAGGAGGCCGTCCCGCCCGGCGGGGACGAGACCGCGTGGTGGTTCTGGCCGCTGGTGCTGTTCCTCATGACCTTCGTGATGGGCATCCTCGCGGCGGTGGCGGGCGTCGGGGGAGGGGTGCTCTTCGTGCCCATCGTGAGCGGCTTCTGTCCGTTCCACCTCGACTTCGTCCGGTGCACGGGCTTGCTGGTGGCCCTCTCCGGGGCGCTGGCGGCGGGTCCCGGCTTTCTCCGAATGAACCTGGCGAGCCTCCGCCTGGCCATGCCGGTGGCACTCATCGCCTCCACCTGCGCCATCGCGGGCGCGATGGTGGGGCTCGCCCTGCCGACGAACGTCGTGCAGACGGCCCTGGGCGCGGCCATCCTGGGCATCGTGGTCCTCATGCTGCGAGCCAGGAAGTCCACCTTCCCCGACGTGCCCCGCGCCGACGCCCTCTCCCAGGCTCTCCGCATCCACGGCGTCTACATGGAGGCCAGCCTGGGACAGGAGGTGGACTGGAAGATCCATCGCACGGTGCCCGGGCTGATCCTCTTCCTGGGCATCGGCTTCATGGCCGGGATGTTCGGGCTGGGGGCGGGCTGGGCGAACGTTCCCACGTTGAACCTCGTCCTGGGGGCGCCGCTCAAGGTGAGCGTCGCGACGAGCAAGTTCCTGCTCTCCATCACGGACACGTCGGCGGCCTGGATCTACGTCAACGAGGGGTGCGTCATCCCCCTCATGGTGGTGCCGTCCCTGGTGGGGATCATGCTCGGGTCCTTCGTGGGCGTGCGGGTGCTGAAGCTGGCCCGGCCCGGATTCGTCCGCTGGATGGTGATCGGCATTCTGATCTTCGCGGGTGGCAAGGCCCTCACGAAGGGCCTGGGCCTCCCCTTCATCGTGTAATCGTGTAGCGGAACGCGGGAGCGCGCGCGGGAGAGATCATGGCCACCGACCGGACGACCCCGACCGAGGAGCAGCTGCTCTACGCCAGGATCCTGGCCGCGGGCATGTACGCGGGGCTCGGGCTCCTCCTCGTCACCTTCGTCCTCTACGTGACGGGTCTCGTGGAGCCGGCGGTGCCCATCGACGCGCTCCCGGGTTACTGGCAGATGAGCGTCGACGAGTACCTGCACACGATCAACGAGCAGTACCTCCACCGCGACCACGCGCTCACCGGTTGGTGGTGGCTGGGCGCCCTGGATCAGGGCGACTTCCTGAACTTCGTCGGGATCGTCGTGCTCGCGGCGGTGACCATCGTCTGCTACGTGGGAATCACACCTGCGCTGGTGCGGAAGCGCGACCGCGTCTACGCCGTCATCGCCGTCCTGGAGACGGTGATCCTGGTGCTCGCGGCCAGCGGGATCCTGACGGCCGGAGGACACTGACACACCCGGTCGCCGACGGACGGCGATCGGGAGGAGACGGGAGGACCATGAACGAGGGGACCGTTACCGACGCACCCGACGTGGTCCCGACGACGCGGCGGGCGGAGCGTGTCGCGGACACCTCCGTCCGCGACGACGAGACCATGCAGATCGTCTGTATCTCGCGCGGCTCGCTCTCCCGGGGCGCGGAGCTGGCGGAGGCGTTGGCCCGGAAGCTGGGCTACGCCGTGCTGAGCCGGGAGGACCTCATCGAGGCGGCCACGGCGGAAGGGATCCAGGTCGGCAAGCTCGAGATGAGCATGATGAAGCCGCACACCTTCACGGAGCGGCTCGCCAGGGAGAGGGATCTCTACCTCGCCTTCAGCACGGCCTACCTCTGCGACCGGCTGCAGGAGGGGCCCCTCGTCTACCACGGCCGGACCGGCCACCTGCTCCTCCGATCCGTGAGCCACGTGTTGCGCGTGCGGGTGGTGGCGGACGACGAGTACCGTGTCGCCGCGACGATGGCGAAGCTGGGCCTCGACCGCGCGAGGGCCGTCCAGTACCTGGCCGAGGTCGAGGAGGACCGGCGCGCGTGGGTGCGCTCCATGTACGGCGTGTCGTGGGAGGACGCGTCCCAGTACGACGTCGTCCTCAACGTGGAGCGGATGAACGTCGACAACGCCGCGACCGCGCTCCTCGGGATGACCCGTCTGCCGGACTTCCGGATGACCCCGGCCTCGCGGCGGGCCATGGAGGATCTCCACCTGGGCGCCCGGACCCGACTCCGTCTGGCCCGGGACCGGCGGACGAGCCGGTACGACCTGTCCGTCCGTGCCCACGGCGGGCTCGTGTCCGTGACGTACCTGCCCCACGACATGGAGGTCGCCGAGGAGATCCCCCGGATCCTCGAGGGGCTCGAGGGGATGCGGGAGGTGCGCGTGTCGGTGGCGGGCACGACGATCCTCTGGATCCAGGAGGCCTTCGATCCGGCCCAGGAGACGTTCTCCGAGATCGTCGAGCTGGCCCGGCGCTGGAGCGCGGCGGTGGAGCTGCTGCGCTTCGTCCCTTCCGGGGAGGACTCGGAGCCCCAGGTCGGTTCCCTCACCCTCCCTCCGGACCCAGCCGTCGAGGGGGGCATCCAGGAGGACCAGCCGGACGAGGTGGTCGACGACGGCGGCCTGAAGGAGACACTGGACGAGCTCGCCCGGGTGGGCATGGCCGGCAGCGGCCGCTACGTGCACGCGGGGCGGGGGAGCCTGCTGGCCTCGTGCTGCAGCACGGTGCCCCCCTCGCTGGCCGTCGTCGGTGACGTCTACCTGAGCAAGGACCCCGGGGCCAGGGTGCGACTCGTGCGAGAGCTGCAGGAGGCGGTCGCGGACCGCCTGCGGATCCCCGTCGTCACCCCCGACGAGCTGCGGGGCCGGTACATGTTCGGACGGCGGGACCTCGTCCGGCTGCTGGGCTTCCTGGCCGTGGTCGTGGCGCTGTACGTGGCCGTGTTCACGCACCAGGAGCCCGTCCTCCGCTTCCTCAAGGGGGACTGGACGGGGGCCGGAGGCCTCAGCGCCTGGGTCGTGGCCGTGGCCGTGTTCCTCTTCGTGCCGATCGTGGCCTACGTGTACGGGGGCGTCGCTGGCTCCCTGATGAAACTCATTCAGATGGACTGAGCCATGGAGACCGTCTTCCTGTACGAGTACTTCATCGAGCTCGACCTCATCTCCGCCATCCAGGTCGTGGCACTCGGGGTCGTCGGCGGGATCCTCTCGGGCTTCATCGGCAGCGGAGGCGCCTTCTTCATGACCCCCGGCATGATGAACCTCGGTGTGCCGGGCGTCGTGGCGGTGGCCAGCAACATCACGCACAAGTTCGGCAAGGCCATGGTGGGCTCCCGCAAGCACGCGGAGCTGGGCAACGTCGACAAGCGCCTCGGGGTCTTCCTGATCCTCACCTCGTTCGTGGGGATCCGCATCGCCGTCTGGATCAACAGCCTCCTCTTCGAGGGCGGGGGCGACGGGCACGGGGCGGGGGGGTCGGCGGCGGCCGACCTCTACATCAGCGCCATCTTCGTTTCCATCCTGTCCGTGGTCGCGATCTCCATGCTCCGGGACGCGCTCCGGAGCCGGACGGACGGCGAAGGGGCGGGGCCATCCTCGCGCATCGCGGAGTTCCTGGCGAAGCGCAGGCTGCCGCCGTACATCTACTTCAGGATCGCCGACGTCCGCGTTTCCCTCTGGATCCTGATGCTCGTGGGGCTGGCCACAGGCTACCTCGCGGGAACCATCGGCGTGGGAGGCTTCATCGGCGTGCCCGCGATGATCTACGTCTTCGGTGTGCCCACGGCTGTCGCGGCAGGCACGGAGCTCTACCTCGCCTTCTTCATGGGCGGGTTCGGGGCGCTCAGCTACGCCCTCCAGGGCTTCGTCGACATCCGCCTCACCCTCCTCCTCTATCTCGGGTCGCTCGTCGGGATCTACGTGGGCGCGTACGGGACCAAGGTCGTGAAGGAGATCCTGATCCGGGTCGTCACCGGCGTGGTCATCCTGCTCTGTGTCGTCAGTCGGGCCATCGCCATTCCAGCGTACCTCAGGCAGCTCGGCTGGATCGAGATGGATCCCGCCTGGGATGCCTGGTTCAACGCGGCCAGCAAGGCCATGCTCTTCATGGCGGGCTTCGCCGGCTGCTCCATCATTCTGTATCACGTCTTCAAGTCGTACCGGGAGAGGCGACGGGTGAAGCGGCGTCTCGTGGAGGCCCGCTCGACGGCCTGAGCATCCTGGTGCGGCGCACCTCTCCCAGGCAGGGAGGGAGACCATGAGCAAGCTGACGAAGAAGATCGAAGACTGGATGGTCCGGGTCTCGTTCGCCGAGGCCGACGCGCCCCGGGAGGGCTTCCAGCTCACGGGCGAGGAGGTGGATCTCAAGACCAGGCTCGCCCTGGACCGGGTCAGGATCGTCCGGGACGAGCGGAGTCCCACGGCATCGGAGGGAGAGGACATGTCCGCAGCCGAAACCGACCGCGCCGAGCCCCGAGACGAGCTCAGCGTGATGATCCTCGACGACGAGCCCATCGTCGGAAAGCGCCTGAGGCCGGCGCTGGAGAAGTCGGGCTTCACCGTGGAATGCTACGAGAGCCCGACGGAGGCGCTGGCACGGCTGGAGGAGAAGAGCTTCGACATCCTGATCACGGACCTGCGCATGGAGGGTGTCGACGGCATCCAGATGCTGGAGCACGTGATGGAGCACTGCGAGAACACGCGCGTGATCCTCATCACCGGATACGCCACGGTGGAAGTGGCCAGGGAGGCGCTCGTGAAGGGCGCGTTCGACTTCATCTCGAAGCCGTTCAAGCCCCGGGACCTGCGGGCCGTGGTCAACAAGGCCGCGCTCTCCCTCGGCCACAGGGCGATCCTCTAGCCTTTGCGAGGGAGGCCGTCCCGTGCCGTCTCCCGGCCCCTCGGGGGTGTCCCCCCTGACGGCGGTGTCGGAGGAAGCCCAGCGGGCGCTCCGGGATCGCCCCAGCCTCTCGATCCGGACGCGCCTCATGGTGGGCCTCGGCATCTGGCTCGTCCTGAGCGTGGGGATCACGGTCGTGTCGATCCTCCTGATGACGCAGGCACAGGCGAAGCTGCGCATCCTCGGGGCCGTGGACCGCTACACGTTCGAGATCCAGCAGGCCCGCCGCTTCGAGAAGAACTACTTCCTCTACCACACGAACCTGATCGAGGCCCTCGAGCAGGTTCACGCGGCCCAGGAGATCCTCCGCCGCGAGAGCCAGAGCATGGCCGCCGTGATCGGCGAGGAATCCGTCCAGGCCATGCGGGACGGCGTGCGGCGCTACGAGGAGCTGCTGGCCTCGCTCCGGGCCGTCGATCCGGAGGCGGAGCCCGAGCGACTCGCGGAGATCGAGGGGGAGCTGCGTGTGCACGGCGCCGACATGGTGACCCGGGCCGAGGACCTGGCCACCCAGGAGCGCCGGGCCATGGAGGGCCTGCTGACGACCTCCCGTCACATCGCGGTGGGCTTCCTGGTGGGGCTCCTGGTGCTGATCGTCTTGCTCGCCCGGTTCATCGCCACCCAGATGCTCGCCCCGCTGAGCCGCATCATGATGGCGGTGCAGCGGATCGGCGAGGGCGACCTGACGCCCATCACGCCCCGGCGCAGGTACCACGACGAGTTCTCCGAGCTCGCCACCGCCATCAATCTCATGCTCCACGAGCTCGTCCAGCGGCAGCAGCTGCTCGTGCAGGCCCACAAGCTCCAGGCCATCGGCACGCTCACGGCCGGCGTGGCCCACGAGCTGAACAACCCGATCAACAACCTCATGCTCACGGCGGCGTCCCTCGACGAGGACTTCGACGAGATCGACGAGGACGAGAAGCGGGAGATGGCCTCGGACCTGGTGAGCGAGTGCGAGAGGGCCCGGGACATCGTGAGGAACCTCCTGGATTTCGCTCGCGAGACGGACGTGGAGCAGACCTCGCTCGACGTCGAGCAGATCCTGACCGAGACGCTGCAGCTCGCCAGCAACCAGATCAAGCTGGCGAAGGTGAAGGTCCGGGGAGAGGTCCAGGAGTCCCTCCCTCCCGTGTACGGCGATCGTCGGCAGCTCATCCAGGTGTTCCTGAACCTGGTGCTGAACGCCCTCGACGCCATGCTCGACGGTGGGACGCTCACGATCACCGTCGAGGTCTCGGAGGACGGGGGCTTCGTGGAGATCGGATTCGCCGACGACGGCGTCGGGATCCCGCAGGCCCACCTGTCCCACATCTTCGAGCCGTTCTTCAGCACCAAGGACCACGCCAGGGGGACGGGCCTCGGCCTGGCCGTCTCCCTCGGCATCATCAAGCAACACGGCGGCGACATGAGAGTCGAGAGCGAGGTCGGAGTGGGTACGATCATCACGGTGTCCCTGCCCATCGCGTTGGTGCCGGCGAGGATCGGGGAGGAACCCGAGATCGGAGGACGGGAGGACGAGCCCGTGCTGCAGGATGCCTGAGCCGCGTCGGAGCGGTCCGGTGGCGCGTGGGCCGGGGACGAGGCGAGCCCGCCGACACCGCTTGAAGCGCTCGCTCGTCGAGCGCGACTTCGAGGGGATCGAGGAGCTGGCTGGCGGGTCGCGGAGCGTGCTCGGCGATCTCCTGGCCCTGACCTACGACCCCGATCCCGGGGTGGCCTGGAGCGCCATCGAGGGCACCGGGGTGGCGGCTGCGCGGATCGTGCGGGACCAGCCCGAAGCCGTTCGGGAGCACCTGCGCCGCCTCTTCTGGCTCCTGACCGAGGAGTCGGGGGGGATCGGCTGGCGTGCGCCCGAGACCATGGCCGTGGTCGTCCGGCGGCTACCGGAGCGGTTCGGCGAGTACGTTCCCATCGTGATCCACCTGCTCTCCGAGATGGCCGAGGAGGACCTCGGACACTTCAGGCCCGGGATCCTGTGGGCCATCGGCTGGCTCGGGCCCCTGGCCGAGGACGTGGTGGACGACGTGTTGCCCGACATCGTGGCGTCCCTGGACGATCCCGATCCGGTGGTGCGGGGCACGGCCGTCTGGTGTCTCGGGCGGGTCGGACGGAAGGCCGCGCTCACCGACCGTCCGCACCTCAGGCACGACGGGGGCGCCCTGCGGCTGTACGACGGCCGGGAGCTCCGTCCCACGACGGTGGGACGGTGCGTCGTGGAGGCGCTGGGGCCGACGCCCGTGGACCCGGACGAAGAGCCTACCGGAGGGTCGGGACCGGGCTGACCGTGCGGCGGTCGGACGCGCCGGCCTCCGTCGGCTTCCCTCCGTTGGACGCGAAGCGCCCGTCGACCTCGTCCGACGCCCCCGGCCCGACCCGTCCTCCGGAGGCGACCGCTTCCGCGTTCCGCACCGCCGGCGTCACGGGCGGCACGCCGCCGGCGCGCTCGGCGTGCAGCAGCGCGTCCGCCAGGGAGGACGGGGAAGGGCAGCAGACCTCGACGGCGGGCTCGTGCCCCGCCTCGCGGAGGACGGCGGACGCGGTGGGGTCGAGGCTGGCCAGGCGGGCCCGGCCGAGGGCGGCGCCGTACAGGCGGACGAGGCCCCGCGCCGTCTCTTCCCGCGTCGCGACGACCCAGTGGATCTCCCCCGCGGCGAGGCCGTCGGCCACCCACGCGTCGGGCTCGGCCACGTCCACGGAGCAGGAGGCGACCAGGCGTCGCACGACGGCGCCCGCGTCGGCGAGGCCGTCTCCGAGGGCGACCGGCTCCCGCCCGTCCCCCACCAGGAGGAAGCTCCGGCCTCTGGCGGCCCGGACGAGCCGGGCCTCCGGCTCGCCCCCGCCGGCACCCTCGGGCCCCACGTCGGGTCGAAGGTGATGATTCCCGAGCCGCTCGGCGGCTCCGGGGCTCAGCGCGGCGAGACGGGTGCTTCCGAGCCTCCGGAGGTCGCCGCCGCGCTCGAGCAGTCGTCCCAGGAAGCGGTCCACGGAGGGACCGTCGGCGAAGACGATCCAGTCCCACAGGCGCATCGAGTCGAGGGCCTCGTCGACGAAGGCCCACGTCGCCGGGGCGGACGTCCGGGCCGTCGGTCTCAGCGTGACGTCGGCGCCGAGGGCGGCCAGCTCGTCGCGCATGCCCGCGTCCGCGGCGGGGCACTCGGGGATCAGGACACGCCGCCCGCAGAGGGGGCGCGCGGAGAACCACGACAGGTCCGGCGCGCGGTCCACCACGTCCCCCACCACGAAGAGAGCCGGTGGGCGAAGGTCGAGGCGCTCGACCACCTCGGGTACCTCGTCCAGGGTGCACCGGACGAAACGCTGGTCGGTGCAGGCACACCACCGAACGATGCCCACCGGCGTCGAAGTCGGCTTTCCGTGCTCGATGAGGGCGCGGCTCCACTCGCCGCAGCGGCCCACGCCCATGTAGAAGACCAGGGTGCCGGGGAAGCAGGCCAGGGACGGGTAGTCCAGGCTCGATCCCCGCTTCGCGTTCCTCTCCCTTCCGGTCACGAGGGCCACCGCCGAGGCGTCGGCGTGCTGGGTCACCGGGATCTCGCAGTACGATCCCACGGCGAGCCCGGCCGTGATGCCCGGTACGATCTCGTACGGGACGTCGGCCTCGCGGAGGGCCTCGGTCTCGTCGGCGCAACGGCCGAAGACCGACGGGTCACCCCCCTTGAGTCGGACCACCGTACGGCCCTCCCGGGCCTTCTCGATCATCAGGTCGGTGATCTGCTCGGGCGTGAACCGCCGTCCCGTGTGGGGGCGTCCCAGGGGGATCAGCTCGGCGGACTCGGGCGCGTGCTCGAGCTCCGAGGGGTTCACGAGGTAGTCGTACAGGACGACGTCGGCGCGAGCCAGGGCGGCCGCCCCGCGGAGCGTCAGGAGACCGGGATCTCCCGGTCCCCCACCCACGAGGTAGACGGTTCCGGGCTCCGGGTTTCGCAGGGTGATCATGGGCGCGCGACCTCCTCCTTGCGATCCTGCCCTGACGCCACGCGCTCGGCGACCTTCCCGAGCGCCCGCCGGAACTCCGGCTGGTGGCCCATGGGCGGCAGCATCTCGAGCTTCAGGGTCGGGAACGCTGCGCGTAGCTCTCCGACCACCGGACGGATGTCCCGGTCCACGTGTCCTTCGACCGTGAGGAAGAGGGGAAGGACCGCGGCGTCCGGGATCCCCTCCTGGGCCAGCTCTTCCACCACGTCCCGGAGGGTCGGCGTGGCGAGCTCCATGTAGGCCAGCCGGACCCGGTCGCGGCCCACCTCGTCCCGGAGCGTCCGGACCATGGACTCGACCGATGCGCGCCAGGCGGGATCCCGGCTCCCGTGGGCCACGAGGATCAGCACGGGGCGTCCACCACGTCGGGACCCCACGAGGCCACCTCGGCCGGCGCCGTCCCCGCCCCCGACACCGTCCCACCGATCGAGGCCGTCTCGGCACCGCGGTGCCGAACGGCGGCCCGCACCACGGCCGGGGCCCACTCCGGCGAGCCGAGGGCGTGGAGGTGCGTGTAGGAGGCGAGGACGTTCCGGTGCACCAGCCCGTCGCGATCCCCGTCGAAGCCGTGGCCCTTGCGGACGCGGAAGGCGAAGCCGACCCCGGTGGCGGAGCCCCGCTCGAGGAACGTGTAGTGGAACTCGTGGCCCCGGAGCGACGTCCCCGGCGGGAAGAAGGGGTTGGGCGCCACGGTCTCCAGGGCCGTGTAGCCGTGACCGTCGGGGTGGGTGCGGAACCCGAAGGCCCCCGGGATCGCTCCGGCCATGGGGTACGTGGTACCGTCGAGGGTGAGGCGCTCCCCGAGGTAGACGGCGCCGCCACACTCCGCGTACACGGGGAGGCCGGCGCGCACCGCCTCCCGGACCGAGCGTCGGAACGAGGCGTTGGCGGCCAGCTCCGCGGCGAAGCTCTCGGGGAACCCGCCTCCCACGTACAGGGCGTCCACCGCGGGCAGACGGGCGTCCGCCAGGGGCGAGATCTCGACGAGGCGCGCACCCTCGCGCTCGAGGGCTTCCAGGTTGTCCGGGTAGTAGAACTGGAAGGCCGGGTCCCGGAAGACACCGATCAGGGCCACCCGCGGCCCCGCCGGACCCGCCTCGCCCACCGGGGCGGGTCCGGGCGCCTCGAGGGGGCTGGCATCCAGAGCCGCCGAGCGGACGGCGGCCAGGTCGAGGTGACCCTCGACGGCTAGGGCCGCGTTCTCGACCGCGGTGGAGAGGTCGCCGTGCTCCTCGGGGGGCACGAGTCCCAGGTGGCGCTCCGGGAACGGGGCGGGATCGAGGCGGGGCAGAGCCCCCAGCACCGGCACGCCGCAGGTCTCCTCGATCGCGGCCCTCACGACGGCCTCGTGGCGTCGCCCGGCGATGCGGTTCAGCACGACGCCACAGAGGGCGACCCCCGGATCCAGGTGCTGGCACCCCAGGACCAGGGCGGCCGCCGTCCGGGTGACCTTGGTGCAGTCCAGGACGAGCAGCACCGGCGCGTCGAGCATCCGCGCCAGCTCGGCCGTGCTGTACGTTCCGCGAGCGTCCGAACCGTCGAAGAGGCCCCGGTTGCCCTCGATCACCCCGACGTCGGCCCGGGAAGCCCGGCGCACGAAGGAGTCGAGGATCGCCTCCCTCGGCATCAGGAAGGGATCCAGATTCCGGCAGGGGGCGCCGGCCGCCCGGGACAGCCAGGCGGCGTCGATGTAGTCGGGACCCTTCTTGAAGGGGGCCACCGTCTCGCCGCTCCGGCGCCAGGTCGCGGCGAGACCCGTGGCGACGAGCGTCTTCCCGCCGCCGCCACGGAGACCCGCCACCAGGATCCGGGGCACCCTCATGGTCCCGCCACCCCCTACCGCATCTCGATGAAGCCGCACGGGCAGATCTCCGCGCACTTCTTGCATCCGGTGCAGTTCTGGAGCTTGAAGGCGTAGAGCGCGCCCTTCTGCATGGGCTTCTCGATGGCCTGGTCGGAGCAGTAGAGCCAGCACTTCTCGCAGTAGAAGCACTGCCCGCAGCTCATGCAGCGCCGGGACTCCTGGAGCGCGGCCTCGCGCGAGAGGCCGATGTTGACCTCGACGTCCAGCGAGCCCAGCCGCTCCTCGATGGGGAGCACGGCGGGCTCCTGGCGCCCCATCTTCTCGTAGTGGTCGAGCATCATGCCGTCGGTATGGATGATCTTCCGGCGGTCGACCTCGACCTCGGTGCCCAGGAAGCTCCGCTCGATGGCCTCGGCCGCCCGGCGCCCGTGTCCCACCGCGGTGGTCATGACGTCCAGGTTGGTGACGTCGCCCCCGGCCCACACGCCGGGCACCTTCGT
>JASFUL010000077.1:0-14797 GCA_050050315.1 Gemmatimonadota bacterium | reverse complement strand
GGTTGCGGCCCATGAAGAGCTTGTGCCCCCGGGTGGCCCCCCGGCTGATCCCCTGCCAGACGGTGGCCACCTTCGGATCGAAGACGTGCACCGTCGAGGCCCGCACTGCGTCGGTGAGCTGCTGCAGGGGCGTGACGTCGTCCAGGATCCAGACGCTCCGGCCGTGGGTGGCCGCGATGACGTCCCCCTCGCGCGGGTGGATCACCAGGTCGTGGACGGCCACCGTGGGCAGGCCGACGCCGAGCTCGGTCCACGTCTCGCCCCCGTCGGCCGACACGAAGGCGCCGAACTCCGAACCGGCGTACAGGAGATCCCGATTCCTGGGATCCTCCCGGATCACGTAGACGGAGTGCCCGTCCGGGAGCCCGCCCGAGATACGCTCCCAGGTGGCCCCGTAGTCGGTCGTACGGAAGATCCAGGGCGTGAACTCGTCGGAGCGGTGGCCGTCCTTGGACACGTAGGCGGTGCCCTCGTCGTAGCGGGAGGCCTCGACCCGGCTGACCCACAGGCCCTGGACCTCGGCCGGCAGGTTCACCCCGACGTCCGTCCAGGTGCGGCCGTCGTCCCGGGTGACGTGGACCCGGCCGTCGTCGGTGCCGGCCCAGATCAGGCCCGGCGTGACGGGCGACTCCGAGATGGTCAGGATCGTGGCGTGCGTCTCCGCGCCGGTGACGTCCCGGGTCAGCCCGCCGCTCTCGGGGTTCACGAACGCCGTGTCGCGGGTGGACAGGTCGGGGCTGATGATCTCCCAGCTCTCGCCCCGGTTCCGGGACCGGAAGAGGTGGTTCCCCCCGAACAGGAGGGTGTGGGAGTCGTGGGGCGACAGACGCAGCGGGGACGACCAGTTGAAGCGGAACTCGGGGCTCGGCAGGCCCCCGCCCTGTCCGCCGAATCCGCCGCCGGCGCCACCGCCCTCGGGAGGACGCCAGTCGGGCATGACCTCGGAGAAGTTCAGGATCGTCTCGGGGGTCGGGCGGATGCTCCCGCCTTCCTGGCGGAAGACGGCGTCCAGGCGGCGGATGCTGCCCCCCTGGGCCTCGGTGTAGACCGTGCGCCAGTCGTTCGGGTCCACGGTGGTGTGGAAGCCGTCGCCGGAGTGGAACTTGAACCAGTGGTCGTTCAGCACCCCGTTCCAGTCGCGGCTGTTGCTCGGCCCGCCCCAGTTCCCGTTGTCCTGGAGCCCGCCATAGACCCAGTAGGGATCCCGGTTGTCCACCGTGACGGCGTAGAACTGGCCGATGTCCATGTTGTCGAACATCACGAAGTGCTCGCCGTCGTCGAAGGTGACGTACGAGCCCTTGTCGTTGCCGACGTAGAAGTGCTCGGGCTGCTCGGGGTCGATCCAGAGGGCGTGGAAGTCTCCGCTGATGCCCTCCATGGACCGGGAGAAGGTCCGTCCTCCGTCGTCGGAGATCTGGGCGGAGCCCGCGAGCACGTAGACCCGCTGGTCGTTCCGGGGGTCGATGTAGATGTGGGAATAGTAGAATGGACGGTTGTTGTAGCGGCTGACGTAGCTCCAGGTCGCGCCGCCGTCCTCCGAGCGGTAGATGCCCGTGCCGAGCCGGGACATGTCGTCGTACGCCGGGTCGTCGGGGTCGGGCTGGAAGCCGTGCTCGACGATGGCCATGACGACGTCCGGGTTCGCCCGGTGGACGGCCAGGCCGATCTTGCCCGTCTCGCCCTCGGGCAGGCCGTTCGTGAGCTTCGTCCACGTCGCGCCGCCGTCGGTGCTCTTGAAGATGCCCCCGTTCGGACCGCCGCTCAGGAAGCGGTAGGGCAGACGGATGCGCTCCCAGAAGGCCGCGTACAGCACGTCCGGATCGGTGGGGTCCATCTTCAGGTCCGAGGCCCCCGTGCGCCCGTCGTCCGGGAGCCCCCCGGTGAGCCGGGTCCACGTGGCCCCGCCGTCCATCGTCTTGAAGATGCCCATCTGACCGGAGTGCCCCCACAGGTGCCCCTGGGAGGCCACGTAGGCGACGTCCGGATCCGTGGGATGGGTCACGACCTCGCTGACGTGGTGCGTCTCCTCGAGCCCGACGTGCGTGAACGTGGCGCCTCCGTCCGTGGACCTGTAGACCCCGTCTCCCCAGCCGACGGAGTTGCGCGTGCACGACTCCCCGGTCCCGATCCAGATGATGTCGGGGTCGGGCTGGAAGATGGCGATGTCGCCGATGTTGGCCGTGCCGTAGTCCTCGAAGATGGGCTCCCACGTGGTGCCCGCGTTGTCCGACTTCCAGGCGCCCCCCGAGGCCGCCCCCACGATGACCCGGGAGAAGTCGGCTTCGACGGCCTCGATGTCGGTGACGCGGCCCGCCATGTTGGCGGGTCCGATGTTCCGCCACCGGAGATCGCGGACGAGGTCCCCGTCGGTCTGGGCCCGGGCGGGGGCGAAGGACAGGAGGAGGGCAACCAGGAACGCGGCCCCGGCGAGGGGCCGGTGGACGGTCGTGGACATGGAGCGACTCCGGGTTGAGCGGAATCCGGGACGGTGGGTGGTTCCGCAGAATCCGGGCGAGGGGGTGGGGACGCAAGGGCCCCCCGGTGCCCCGTGGGGTCTACCCGCCCGCGGGCCGCGTCTTCCTCTTGCCCACGATGCGGAACTCGACGAGGCCGCCCAGCGCTCCGGAGTAGAGCGGAAGCACGTGCTCCGCGGTCGCGCCCGGCTCGAGGCTCCCCGGGAGCCGGCAGATGGGGGGGCTTCCGAGGCCCGCGCCGAGGGTGTACTTGAGGTGGGTGTACGCCACGGTCCCGTGGTTCTCGAGGCGTACGTGGCAGTCGTGCCATCCGCGCCGGTTCGGGTCGGGCTTGCAGTCGAGTCCGCCGAGGCGGACGTCGGTTACCTTGCCGTTGGCCGAGATGGCGGCCGCCGCCCGCACCGCCGGGTCGGCATCGTTCTGACCGATGGAGCGCAGAACGGCGGCGTCGGTCAGGACCCAGACGGCGTCGAGCCGGACGCCGGGGTCAGTGTGGGTGGTCGCGAGGTCCGCCAGGACGAAGGACGGAAGCCGGGCCATGGCCGCGAACCGGAGCTCGCCCGGCGGGCCCGTGGCCAGATCCACGAGGACGTCGCGGTCGTCCAGGCGCGCCATGGCCCGGTCCTCCAGCTCCGCCGGGAGGCCTTCCCGGAGGAGCGCTCCCAGGGTCCGAGCGTCGTTCAGCCTCTGGAGCGCGGCCACCCGCACCGGCTCGTAGGCGTCGTTCCGGACGATGTCGGCCAGCGTTGCGGGAGAGGTCACCGCGGCCAGCGCCGCCCTACGCACTCCGGTGGACGGGTCGGTTCGGGCGAGTCTCACGATGGCGGCCCGCGCCTGTTCGGGGGCGATCTTCAGGAGGATGGAGACACCCCATGTGCGGCGGGTCTCGCTCTCGTCCTCGAGCCACTTCATGAACCTCGGGGCCGCCGCGGCGGCGAGCGGACCCAGACCCTCCAGGGTGATCCTGGCGCCGTAGCTCACGTTGAACTCGTCGTCCTCGACCATCCGCTCGAGCTCGGGAACGGCGTTGGCTGCGTAGTCGCCCAGGGCGACGATGGAGTCCTTGACCCGCACGCGCTCGGCGGAGCTCTCGGTCTCCCGAAGGGCACGGAGATGTCGGTCCAGGGCCGCCCGCAGCTCCTCCGGGCTAAGGCTCGGCTCCGCCGTCTCGGCCTCGACCGCCTCGGGCTCGGCGGCGGGGGGCTCGGCGCCCGGGGCGGGAGGGGCGCCGAGCACCACGACGAAGTCGTCGTGGACCCACCCGGTCCGCTCACCGTCCGAAACGAGGTGCCACTCCCCCTCGCTGGACACGAGCTCGAGGACGGTGCCCCGTGCGAGCGTTCCGAGGGCGCTGCTGGACGTGTCCGCCGCTTCGTACCAGCGGACGTTCTCGGCGTGCACGGCGAGGCGGCGCTCCTGACCCGTCCCCGGAGAGGGCGACAGGCAGAAGGCGGTGAGAAAGAGGAGGGACGGCAACCACCACCCGGAGCGGGACATGGGGGCTCTCCAGTCGGGGATCACCGGGACGTTCCGGAGCTCACCCTCACCCGGGCGGTCCGTCCCGGACCCCACCCGACCCCGGCGGTCGCGGAGGGGTGGGGGGGCATCGTCATCATGCGCGATGGGACGGGGGGGGGACAACCCCGTCGTGCGCGACGCGGAGCACTCTAGAAGCGACCCTCCCGGACCTGCCCCTCCCGGAGTCCCTTCCGGAGGGTCACGACGCGGTCGACCTGAACGGACGCGTTCTCGGGAAGCGGGACTTCCCCGCGGTCCCGCCCCCGCTCGGCCACCGACCGGAGACGCGCCAGCACGTCCGAGCCCTGGAGGGCCTTCCGCTCGGCGTCGAAGTACTCGAACCACGGGTAGCCCATGCGGGTGTAGGCCTCGGCGGTGACGGGGGTCGACGGCGGGTTCTCGCCGGTGACGGTCCGCCAGGCCAGCGAGTTGGCCAGGTGGACGAAGCACCGGCTCCGGTGCCGCGTGTCCCAGACGTCGAAGTCGTGGGGATCGTCGTAGATCTCCTGACGCATCCGTCCGCCCGGCGCGAGTCCCATGTCGAGCGCCGCAGGAGCGGCTTCGTACAGTGGCATGGGCAGCTCCATCACGTCCGCCGGCTCGCGGCGCATCCGCATCCACGCCTCGGCCTTCATGGGGTGCACGACGATCTGGACCCCCCCGTGCTCGGCCCGACCGGTGAGCTGCTCCTCGGCGCTGTAGCCGCTGCCGAGGGGCATGGCGACGAACTGCCGTATGGCGCCCTTCTCGATGCAGTAGCCGTCGAGCCAAGGTTGGTCCGGGACCACCAGGTAGTCCTGCGGGTCGCGGTGGATGCCGTCGTCCCACGCCTCGCCGGTCACCGCGTCGATCTTCCCTGCTGCGACCTTCACGGCCATGGGGTAGTCGCCGGTGAAGTCGAGCCACATGGCCTCGGACTGGTACATGGGGAGCATCACCCCCCCGTGACGGATCCACGCCTCGGGCACCCGGGCGGCGAAGTCGTCCACGTGCCGGAGCGGGAAGCTCCCGAGCCCCGGGGGAAGCGGGTAGTCCTCCCCGTCGTCCGGGATCCGGAGCGTGCGCTGGAAGTCCAGGCGCAGCCGGGCCTCCCGGTGGACCTCGGGAAACGAGAAGACGAGCGTATCGTTCCGAAGCTCGATCATGACCTCACCCTCCTGTGTTGCGAGAATGCCCCCACGCCGTCCCGCTCCCCGGCCGGCGGCCCCGGGACCGGTCTGGCCGCGGCCACGGCCTCGTCGGACCGTCACCAGTCCCCGTCCCGGACCTCGCGCACGAGCCGCAGCACCGCCGCGTCCGGGAGATCCCGGAGCTCCCGGATGAGCTGGGCGAACAGCCGCGGCCGCCTGCGGATGATGTCCTTCAGGTCCGAGGGGACCTTGCCCCCGAGGGCCAGCAGCAGGTCGCCGTCGAGGTCCAGGTCCTCCGCCAGCCGCAGGATGGCCCCCTCGGACGGCGGCGCCACCTCGCCCCGCTCCACCTTGCTCAGGTAGGAGGGCTCGACGCCGATTCGCTCCGCGACCTGCCGGAGCGAGTAGCGCGGGTCCTCCGACCTGCGGGACTCCCGGTGCCGCCGTACGAAGCTGCCGAAGCGCTCGACCATGTGTAATGTGTACTACATAGTACACATCCCGTCAACCAGTAGCGTTCGTCCGCGCCCTTCCTCGGTCAACGCGCCACCCGCTCCACCGCCTCCATCACCTCGGCGATGACCGGCTTGCGGACGAAGCGGATCACCCGGCCGGGGAACGCCCGCTCGAGCGCATCGGAATCCCCTTCCTCGCCGGCCCCGAGGTCCCGGTAGACGACCAGGACCAGGTTCTCCGGCCCCCCGGCCTCCAGCCGGGCCAGCTTGCGCTCGAGATACTCGGGCGTCCAGAAGCCAACGATCTCCACCAGGGCCTCCCGGCCGTCGTCGTGGCGCAGCGTGAAGTCCGGCAGCGTCACCTCCTCCCCCACGACCAAGGGGGTCGCCTCCCGGGTCAGCGTCCAGCCGGATCGCTCCCGGCCCAGCTTCTCGGAGAACTCGGAGGCGAGGGAGCGCTCGAACGACGAATCGTATCGCGCCCGTCCCCTTCCCCGGGAGCCCGCGAGCGGAGCGCCGCCGTCCAGCTCGAAGCGGAGCCGCCGGCCCTCCCGCTCCACCGCGGCCTCGAGCCTCCAGCCCGGGGCCCGGGTCAAGGCGGGAACGACACGGGCGAATCGGGACCCGTACCGGCGGGCGCGGGCCACGTAGGGCGCGGCCGGGCCGGTGAGCTCCACCCGGTAGGAGCTGCCGGTCTTGCGGCCCCGGGGACGGGTGCCGGCCACCCGCTCGACCCGGTACATGAGCCGGGCCAGCTTCACCGCCCGGAAGATGCCGCGCCAGCCTCCGCGGGCCGTCAGGACGACCCGGGTCGCGTCCAGCAGGACGCCCCGGGCCAGGTCGAGGTTGTACAGGCCCAGCAGCCGGGCGCCGTCGACGCGGGGCGCCCGCACGAGGAGTCGGGCGTCGGGCCGGTCGGCGTAGAGCAGCGCGTCGAGGCGCTCCTCGTCCACCTCCAACGCCCGCGCGGCCTCGCGGTAGGGCGCCCGCAGGTTCCCCGGTGTGGGGGGCCAGTCCGCGCCCCGGGCGCGGAAGAGGGCGGCCCGGGCCTCCTGGGCCCGCTCGGCGTCCGCGGGCGGCCGGAAGCGGCAGCGGTCCAGCAGGCTCTTCGAGATCCCGTCGAGCCGCCGGGTGTCGCGCACCCTGCGCTCCTGCCGCCGGAGCGCCTCCACGACGGTCGAACGCGGCCGTCCCTCCAGCCTCCGGAGGAGCCGGCCCAGCCGATCCAGGAACGCCACCACCCGGCCGTCCATGTCCCGGAGGAACTCCACCTCGACCCGGCCCTCCTCCTCCCGGATGAACGGTCGGACGTGGGTCGACCTCAGCACCCGACCCCCGTCCTCAGAGGCCGAGACCGAGTTGCCGGTCCCGCATCCGCGCCGCACCGGCTCGGCGCTTCTGGGAGGCGAAGAACTCGTGGGTGTCCGCCACGACGATCTCCCACAGCGACGCCACCCGCTCGCCCTGGCGACGGAGGATCCGGCCCAGACGCTGGCGGTGCTGCCGCGGCCCCCCACGGGTCGTGTCGCCGAGGATCAGTCCGAGCTTCGCCGACGGCACGTCCCACCCCTCGTCCAGCACCCGGACGGTGGACACGGCCCGGACGGCGCCCTCTTCGATCCAGTCGAGGATCCGCTTGCGCTCCGACGCCGGCGTGTGGCCCGTGATCAGGGGGACGGCGAATCGACGCGAGACGGCCTCGGCCGCGTCGGTGCTCCCGCAGAAGAGCACGGCACGCTCGCCGGCGTGGAGCCGGAGCAGGCGTCCGGCCTCGGCGAGCTTCCGCTCCGACAGGGCCACGATCCGCTCCCTCTCCCGGAACGCCCGGAACGCGCGGCGTGCCCGGGGCGAGCTCCGGGTCGCCGCCATGAAGACCTTCCACCAGTCGTCGTCCCCGTATCGAGCCCTGAAGTCCTTCTCGTCCACGAACCCCTCGTAGGTCGACGTGGCCCGGTCGTAGCGCTCCCGCTCGTCCGCGGTGAGGGAGACGAAGCGCCGCTCCAGGGCGAAGTCCGCCAGCTCCGCGTCCACCATCTCCCCCACCGAGCGCCGGTAGACCACCGGTCCCAGAAGGCGCCGGAGCCCCTCGTCCCGGCCGTCGGGGTAGGTGGCGGTGAGGCCCAGACGCCGCCGCGCCGGGGCGATCCGGAGGGCGTCGTGCCACGCGCTCTCCTCCCCCGCCGCCGTGTCCGCCAGGTGGTGGGCCTCGTCCAGCACCAGCAGGTCGAAGCGCTCACCGAAGCGCTCCTGGAGCGTGAATGCCGAATGGTAGGTCGTGACGGTGATGGGCCGCGGGTCCTTCTCGTCGCCGTAGAAGGCCCCCACCCGCTCCGGGCCGAAGGCGTCGGCGAGCTGGTTGAACCACTGCCCCAGGAGCGCCCGCGTCGGCGCCACCACGCACGCCCCGGCCCCCACGTCCTGGATGGCCAGCAGCGCCACGAAGCTCTTGCCCGACCCCGTCGGGAGGACCACCGTGCCCCGGCCTTCCGCAGCCCGCCACCGCTCCAGCGCTTCCCGCTGGTACTCCCGAGGCCGGCGCGGATCGAAGAAAGGCGCGTCCAGCTCGTCCGGTCCGGCTCCCCCCTCCAGCACCCCCCGGTCGGCCGCCCAGGCGCGCAGGTCGGGAAGGCGGTACCCGGGTGCCACCCAGGCCTCGGTCCGGTCGTCCCAGTCCATCCACGACGGTGCCTCCCGCACCGCCCGCAGGACGGCCAGACCGTGGCGGTAGTAGAAGGAGGGGGAGGGTACCCCGGCGGGGTCTCGGTCGTCGAACATGTCGCCCAAGGTAACGGACTGCGCGCCGTGAGCCCCGGTCGCCCCCCCGTCGGCCGCGGGGACGGAACCGTTCCGAGGGTGAAGACACTTTCGTGACAACGCGTGAGGTCGGAATGGTTACACTCGCAACTCCGACGCACGTTGGAGGACCATGGCGACGTTTGGCACGGCGAAGCGACGGCTCCGCTGGTGGCTCGTGCTCGGTCTTGTCCTCGTACCCGGTGGGGTGCTCTCGGTCGTCACCTGGCGGCTGATCGGACAGGAGCGGGAGCTCGAGGCCAGCCGGCTCGCGGAGCGGCGTGCGCTCGTAGCGGCGCGGATCGCGCAGCGGATGCTCTCGCGGCTCGAGCTGGAGCGGGCGAGCGCGAGGGCGGCCCGGGGGCGTGGCGCGTTCACACCGGACGGCGGGGTGCTCGTGCTCGTCGCCCCGGTGGGGGACCGGGGCATGGCGCTCCCCTGGGAGTCGCCGGCGCCCGACGCCCCGGTGGACGCGGGATACCGGCGCCGCATCGCGGAAGGCGAAAGGCAGGAGTTCGGTCGTGATCGTCCGAACCTCGCAGCGGCGAGCTACGCGGCGGCGTCCGGGTCGGCACCCGACCCGGCCTCGAGGCTCGGCGCGCGCCTGCGGGAGGCGAGGGCACTGTCACGAGCGGGCCGCCCGGAGGCCGCCCTCGCCACGTTCGCGGCCGTCGCGTCCGCCCCGCCGGACGTGCGAGACCGGGACGGCATGCCGATGGCGCTGTACGGAGCCGAGGGCCTGCTCTCGGCGGACCGCCCCGACGTCGGCGCCGTCCTTCGCGCGCTCGAGGGCGTGGTCGGCACGACGCTGAGTCCGCCCGCGCTGTACGCCCTTCGCGATCTGGCGCGTGAGACCGCCGCGGTGGCGCACTCCGTGGCCCACCCGGACGGGGAACCCCCGTCGGCGACGATCGCGCGGGCGCGTTCCGTGGAGCGGTGGGCGACGGCGGAGATCGAGGTGGCCGAGCGCGTCCTCGAGCTGCGGCACGACCTGCCCGCGCTCCTCTCCCTGACCGGAGCGGCCGTTCCGGACTCGGCCCGGGGAGTCGCGCCGGGGATGGACCGTGGGGCCGCGGCCGACCCGGGCCGGGCGGCGCCCCTGCCCTCGGAGTGGCGCCCGTGGGGACCGGAGCCGTGGCTGGTCGGCCTGACCGGTGATCGGGACCGGACGCTCGTGCTGGTGGCGGATCCCGCGCGTCTGCTGCGTTCCCTGAGCACCGAGGCGTCCGACGACCTCGCCCCGCTCGCGGCCGGCGTGAGACTCTCCACCGTTCCCGAGCCCGATGCCGAGCTTCTGGGCCCCGGCTTCCCGGCGCTGTTCGCCGTGCTTCCGGACGCCGCGGTCGAGGCCGCGGGAGGCTCACGCTTCGGGAGGGTGCTGCTGCTCCTCGTGCTGCCGCTCGTCCTGGCCGTCACGGCGCTGGCCGCGGTGCTCCTGTGGCGCGACGTGCGCCGCGAGACCGAGACGGCGGCCGTGCGGGCCCAGTTCGTGTCGAGCGTCTCCCACGAGCTGAAGACGCCGCTCACGAGCATCCGGATGTACGCCCAGACCCTGCTGATGGGCCGACACCGCGGGGAGGCGAACCGACGGAGCTACCTCGAGACGATCGTGAACGAGAGCGAGCGCCTCACCCGCCTCATCAACAACGTCCTCGATTTCTCCCGCATCGAGAGCGGCGGCCGCAGCTACCGGATGGCGCCGGCGTCGCTCGAGTCCGTCGTGAGCGACTCCGCGCGGGCCATGTCGTACCCCCTGGAGCAGGGCGGCTTCGACCTCCGGGTCCACATCGACGACGGGATCCCCGAGGTCCGGTGCGACCGGGACGCGCTCACCCAGGCGCTGGTCAACCTGCTGTCGAACGCGGTGAAGTTCTCGGGTGACGAACGGGTGATCGAGCTGGAGCTCGTCCGCGAGAACGGGGACGCTGCGCTCCGCGTGCGAGACCACGGCCGCGGCATCGAGAAGCGCCACCACGAAGCGGTCTTCGAGCAGTTCTTCCGTGCGCCCGAGGCGGAGACCGACGGCGTGCCCGGCACGGGCCTCGGCCTGGCGCTGGTCGCGCACCTGGCGCGGGCGCACGGGGGCCGGGTGGAGCTCGACAGCGCACCCGGGCGGGGGAGCACGTTCACGATCCGGCTGCCCCTCCCGGCGGAGGAGCCCGGCTCGCCATGACCCGGATCCTGGTCGTCGAGGACAACGAGGCGATCCTGCGCGGTGTGCGCGACAACCTCCTGTGGGAGGACTACGAGGTGGCCGTGGCCCGAACGGGCGGCGAAGCGCTCCGGATCATCCGTGAGGAGGAGCTCGACCTGGTCATCCTGGACGTGATGCTCCCCGGCATGAACGGCTTCGAGGTGTGCCGTCGCCTGCGCCGCGACGGGAGCGGGGTGCCCGTGCTGATGCTCACGGCGCGGGGCGAGGAGGTGGATCGCCTCATGGGCTTCGACCTCGGCGCCGACGACTACGTGACCAAGCCGTTCTCCGTCCCGGAGCTGCTCGCCCGCATCCGGGCGATCCTGCGGCGGACCCGGCCGGAGCAGGAGCTGCCGGACCGGGTCGCCTTCGACGACGTCGAGGTCGACTTCGTGGCGTACGAGGCGACGCGCGGGGACGAGACGCTCCAGCTCTCGCCGAAGGAGTTCGGCACCCTGCGGCTCCTGGTCGCGCGGGCCGGCGAGGTGGTGTCGCGCGGCGAGCTCCTCAAGGAGGTGTGGGGCCTCCACCGGATTCCGACGACGCGCACCGTGGACAACCACATCGCGTCGTTGCGGGCGAAGCTGGAACGGGAGCCGTCCGCCCCCCGCCGCCTGCTCACCGTGCACGGCGTAGGCTACAAGTTCGTCCCCGACGACAGGATCTCTCCAGCGTCGTGACAGGTTCTTTGCATCCGAACGGAGACCTCGTGACCGCCGACGCCGGCCCTTCCGGTAACGTGGGTCCGGCGTCCCGCCGCACCCGCCGGGGCGTTCGACTCGAGGCCCCGATCCGGAGGTGTACGATGTGCCGCAGACCGTCCATGACGACCTTCCTCCTCGCCACCCTGCTCCTCGCGCCGGCGACGGCGCACGCCCAGAGCGCGGCCGACCTCTTCCAGCGAGCCCTCCGGGCGGAGCGCGTCGAGGGCGAGCTCGAGGAGGCCATCCGTCTCTACGGCCGGGTCGTCGAGCTGGGGGACCGCACGCTCGCTGCGCGCGCGCTCCTCAACATGGGGGAGAGCTACGAGCGTCTGGGCCGGGAGGGAGCGGAGGAGGCGTACCGGCGCCTGGTGAGCGAGTTTGCCGACCAGGAAGCGGAAGCCGATGCGGCCCGGAGCCGGCTCGCGGCGATCACTCGGGTCGCCGGGGACCCCTCCGCGGTCGGGGCCGACCGGGCCGGCGTGGACCGGCTGAGCCTGCGGCTCGTCTGGCCCGACGGTCCATGGGCTCCGGGGCGGCCCACGCCCGACGGCCGGGGAGTCACCTATGCCGATCATGGTCCGGACCACGGGTTCGCGCTGGCGGTACGGACCCTGGGCACGAGCGAGAGCCGTGTCTTGAAGCACGAGGGAGGAGGCACGTACCCCATCAACTCGTCCGTCTCCAACGACGGTGACCAGGTCGCGTTCCAGTGGATCCCCGGTCCCTGGCAGCCGCAGTTGCGGGTCATCGGCATGGACGGGACCGGGGAACGCATCCTGGTCGAGAACGCCACGGTGGAGATCGACTACATCGTCCCGTTCGAGTGGATGCCGGGCGATCGCGAGATCCTGGTCAGCGTGCAGTGGATGGACGGACACCGGAGCATCGGCCTCGTGTCCGTCGCGGACGGGACCATGCGCACCCTGCGGAGCTTCACGCCGCCGGAAACGCCGGCCCAGAATCTGGCCCTCTCCCCCGACGGTCGTTGGGTGGCGTACGACGTCCCGGACCAGCGCACCCGCACCGCCGACATCGTCGTCCTCGCCACGGACGGTTCGGCGGAACGAAAGCTGATCTCGCATCCCGCCAGCGACCTGCGCCCGACCTGGTCGCCCGACGGACGGCACCTGCTCTTCGTCAGTGACCGTGGTGGTTCGGTCGACCTGTGGGCCTCCCGTGTCACCGACGGCGACGCCCACGGGGACGCGTTCCTCGTGCAGCGGGAGATCGGTGTGTGGTCCATCCCCATGGGGTTCACCGACGACGGCTCCCTCTTCTTCTTCCGGTGGGCGGGCGGCGGCGACATCTTCGCGGCGGAGCTGGAGGACGGCCGCGTGGTGGGGGAGCCCGAGCGGGTCGTGCCCGTCTACCAGGGCTACAACAACGGGCCGTCCTGGTCGCAGGACGGGCGCCGGATGGTCTACGTCAGTCGGCGGTCCCCGACCGTCGTGGGCAACGCCGCGAATCTGGTCGTTCGCGACGAGGCGACGGGCCAAGAGTTCGAGCCGGCTCCGGCCGTCCTTCCGCATCGTGGAGCGTCTCACCCGCGGATCTCTCCGGACGGGAACCTCGTTGCGCTCAAGACATGGTCTCTCGACGGCCCGTCCGGCATGGCTCTGCGACTCGTCGATCTGAGGGACGGATCCGTCCGGACCCTCGAAGAGCCAGGACCGTCCGGTCCGTGCTCCTTCTGCCCCGTCGTCTTCTCGAACGACGGTGCCGCGGTCTTCTACTCGACCGAGATCCCCACGCAGCCTCTGGAGTCCCCCGAAGACTGTCCGTTGTCCGACTCCGGGTGCGTCGAGTACAGGGGCCTCATCCGCCACGACCTGGCGACCGGGAGTCGCGACCGCGTCTTCGCGTGGGACTTCCCCGCACGTCGCTCGTGGGGACTGTCTCCGGACCAGACGCGGATCGTGACGCTCGAGCCGGCAGATACTGCGGATGACGCGACCCTCGTCCGGATCGGCGCGCTGGGGACCGGCACGCGGGAGGAGATCGCGCGCATCCGTCACGACGTCCTCGGCTGCCAGCCCGACCACGACCCATTACAGCCTCCCGTGTGGACCGAAGCCGATCGGATCCTGTTCGTGTGCAGGAGGCCGGCGGAGCCCGGCGGGACGAGGATGGGCCAGATGAGGATGAGCGAGCTCATGAGCCTGCCCGTGGCCGGGGGCGAGCCACGTTCCACCGGACTCGTCATGGAGGAGCTCCGCCAGCTCTCGGTTCGACCCGACGGTCGCATCGGCTTCGCGGCGGGGCCGAGAATGAAGCGGGAGATCTGGGTGTTGTCCGGCCTCGCGGGGGAGCTCGAAAGGACGGCATCCCGCTGAGGAGGGGACCGTGCCTACCCCAGGGACGACCCAGGGCCTCCGGGGCCAACGCGGTCGGCTCGCCCGGGCGCTGGCCGCGGCGGCGCTCGCCACCGCCGCCGTGGCCGCGCCTGCCCCGGCGCAGGAGCTGCGCGGCGAGGCGGCGGGCGGGAGCCCTCGCTCGGTCCTGGACCTCTACGTCCCCGCCCTCGACGGCTTCCCCCTCGGCGCGTCGACCGTCGAGCTCGGCCGCTCCCTCTTCTTCGACACGAGGCTCAGCGCCGACGGCTCCCTTGCGTGCGCTTCCTGCCACCGACCGGAGCGGGCCTTCGCCGGAGAGGGCAGGACGTCCGCGGGCGTGGGCGGGAGGGAAGGGGTCCGGAACGTCCCTGTGCTCATCAACCGCGGATACGGAGTCCGGTTCTCGTGGGACGGGCGTGCCGGGAGCCTGCTCGAGCAGGTGCTGCTGCCGATCACCAACCCGCTCGAGCTGAACGTCTCCGTGGACACGGTGGTGGCCCGGTTGGCCAGGGATCCCGGGACGTCCCGAGCCTTCAGGGACGCGCTGGGCCAGCCGCCCACGCGGCGCACGCTGGCGCAGGCGTTGTCCGCCTACGTCGCTTCCATCACCAGCGCGGACGCGCCCTTCGACCGGCACTTCCAGGGCGACACCGCGGCGCTGGACCCCGAGGCCCGGCGGGGCCGCGCACTCTTCCTCGGGGGAGCCGGCTGCGCACGCTGCCACCTCGGCCCGAACCTGACCGACGAGCGCTTCCACGTCACCGGCGTCGCCTGGCGGAGCGGGCGGCCCGACGACCCCGGCCGGTTCGCCGTCACCGGCGACAGCGCCGACCTCGGTGCCTTCAAGACACCGACGCTGCGCGAGGTGGAGCACACGGCTCCGTACATGCACGACGGCTCGATCGCGACGCTGGAGGAGGTGGTCGAGTTCTACGACCGGGGCGGCATCGCGAACCCCCGCCTCGATCGGGCGCTGAAGCCGCTGGGGCTCCGGGCGGACCAGAAGCGCGCGCTCGTCGCCTTCCTGAGGTCGCTGAGCGGGACGGTGCGAGAGGGGGTCGGGAGCGGGCGCTGAGGTGGGGACGGCCCGCACAGCCGCCGCGGGGGGCGAGGCCGGGCGGCGTGCGGACCGCAGAGGAAGACACTTCCTCGGCAGGCCGGTATCTTCCGGTATGCACCCATCCCCGCGATCCGCC
>JASFUL010000076.1:0-14860 GCA_050050315.1 Gemmatimonadota bacterium | reverse complement strand
AACACGACGGTGTGCTCGTCGGGCGCGGCGCAGTCGACGATGCCCAGGTACTCGTGGCGGTTGTAGACCTGGGAGCCGGGCGACGTCACGAACCGCCAGGTGAAGCAGACGTCGGCGCTGGTGAACGGCTCGCCGTCGTGCCAGCGCACGCCCTCCCGCAAGGGCCAGGTCGTCGTGACGGTCCCGTCGGCTTCCCGGGTGACGAGGCCGTTCTCCTCCGTGGGGATCTCCCGTGCCAGGACGGGGATGTAGCGGTTCGCGTCGTTGGTCGTGACGAGCCCCTCCACCATGCTGAACTGGATGTCCACGAGGTTCTGGCTGGTGAAGGCGTTCAGGACGTCGATCTCCCGTTCGTAGGCGACCCGGAGCACCGTCCGTCCGGACCCGTCGTCGGACGCCGCGGCCCCGCTCCCCCCTCCGGGGTCCCCCCGGCAGGAGACCAGAGCCGCCGCCAGGAGGGCTACGCCTCCGATCCCGACGATCCGACCGTCGAGGGCGAGGCGATGCGGGCGCGGGGGGGCGGAGGTCGTCGTCACGGGAACATCCCCACCGAGTCGTTGGAGTGCATGCGGCCGTGGAGGAAGCGCACGAAGTCGTCGCGGCGCCGGGGGGGCACGGCCCGCCAGGCGGGGGCGACGCACCGCTCGCCCCACCAGTACGACCAGATCAGCACGGCGCGCGAGGGCGCCCCGATGAACGCCATCCGGTTCCGGACCCACCCCTCTCCCCCGAGGAGGGCCCGGCTCCGGAGCCAGTCCGCCACTTCCTCCGCCGGGCGCCCGAGCCCGTGGAGACGCCACGCGGCGGCCGTGCCGATCCCCGCCCGGTACCGGTTCAGCAGCGCCTGCACCCGGTCGTCGTCCGAGTCCCCCCAGCCGATCATCTCCATCCCCGCGTCGGCGATGCCCTCGAAGACGCACGAGCTGGCCGTGTTGACCACGGAGAGGAGCACGTCGGCCGGAGCCGAGCCCTCGCGGGCCCACGTCTCCCGCAGCTTGAACTGGACGTAATGGCCCGGGCAGCCTTCGTGGACCGCGAGGTGCTTCAGCCCCGGGCGCGTGAGCACCGGATCGACGTTGAGCTCCACGGTGCGGCCAGGGTAGTCGCAGCGGGCGTTGTAGGCCACGCCCGAGACCGCCTTGACCTCCATCCCGTCGGAACGGTCGGCGGGAATCTCCACGAGACGCTCCTCCGTGCGCTCCCACGCCTCGTCGAACAGCTCGCCGGTCACCCCCTCCACCTCGTCGGGGGGAACCCGGTTCCGTGCTTCCCACGCCGCGCACTGGTCCTCCAGGTCGCCGTGGTATCCCATGCGCTGGAGCAGACGCCGGACGTCTGCCCGTAGCGCTTCGAGCGCGGTATCCGGCGCGGGCTCGGCCGGAACGTGCAGGAAGCCCGACAGCCGCGCGCGAAAACCGGCCTCGCCCCGCCGCCACCGCACGAACGCGAGGGTCGAGTCGGAGAGTTGCCTGTAGTAGAGCCGCCGGTCGGCCTCGGGGAGCTCCAGGGCCGCGCGCCGGAGCTCGGCCCAGGCGGCGGCCGCCTCCTCCCACGACGCGTAGCGGGCCGGCGGGTGACGGCCCTCGGTGTCCATGTTCAGCACGGCGAGCCCCGCTTCGTCCCCGCTCTCGTCACGATACAGGGCGTCGACGCCGAGGAGCGCCGGCGTCACCCGCTCTCCGAAGGCCAGCGTAGCGTCAGCGAGCATGGGCCTCCGGCCGCCCTCCGGCCGGCTCCGGTCCCCCTGCTTCGCGCCGCTTCATGGCCTCCGCGACCAGGGTCACGGGCACCGACCCGTACGAGAGGAACGTGTCGTGGAAGTCGCGGAGGTCGAAGTCGTTTCCGCGGAGCGCCTCCATCTCCCGTCGCAGCCGGTGGATGGCGTCGGTGCCCGCCAGGTACATGACCGCACCCCCGGGAAACATGCTGTTCTTCACCGTTTCGGACCGGGCGGCCGCTTCGGACATGCCGGCGCGCTCGACGTAGAACGCCGCGGCCTCGTCCATCCCCATGCGTCCCCGGTGGAGCTGGAGGTCCACCACCGCCCGGGCGCACATGCGCACCCTCGAGCTGCGTTCCGCGTACGCCTCCAGGGGGGTGAGCCCCCCGAACTCCGCGATCAGGTCCGTGGCGTAGCAGGCCCACCCCTCGGCCATGGTGCCTCCGCACGTCATGGCGATCCGGGAGGCGCAGTCCACCGCCGCGACCCGACCCACCCGAGACGCCGCGCGGAACGCGTTCCAGTTCTGCATGTGGTGCCCGATCCCGCCGTGGTGTACCACGTGGTTCAGCTTGATCACGCTGTCGCTGTGCGCCCGGAGCAGCGCCCGCCGCCGGTCGGCGGGCACGCTTCGGTCGATGGGTGTGACCAGGTAGTCGTGCACGGGCGGCCGCCGGTACGCGGCGGGCGATCGATAGTACAGGAAGTAGAGGTACGGGGCCGCCTTCCGGACCCACATGGGACGGGGGACGTAGCGGATGGGGAACTCGCGCCAGGTGATCAGTCCCTCGCGCTCGCTCAGCCCGCGGACCTCGTCCCAGATCTCCCGGTACCGGCGCAGGTACCCGTCCAGCGTGGGGTGGGAATCGGCGAGCCGGGCCAGGACGTCCGCCGCCGAGTCGGCGCCGAAGTCTCCCGCGTGGGCCCGGAGCCAGCCCTCGGCCTCGGCCATCCCGTCCTCGGCGTAGGAGACGAGGTCGTCGATGGAGTCGGAAAGGAAGTGGCCCTCGCGGAGGTACAGCTCCAGGGCCTCCTCCCCCGCGGCGACGGCCCGGGTGGGCCGTGAGAGCAGCTCCGACTCCAGCCACGCCAGGTGGTCCGCCACGGCCCGACGGGCGCCGTCGGCCGGGCCCCGGAGCACCGCCGGATCGACGCTCAGCTCGGTGGAGAGGGCGTCCACGCCGTCCCCGAGCAGCTCGAGGACGCCCCGACACTCCCGGATCGCCCGCTCGGTCCACCACCCGGGGGCCCGGCGCACGTTGTCCCGGGCCGCGCCCAACAGCGAGGCCACCCCCTCCAGTCGCCGGCCGGCGGCCTCGACCCGGTGGGCCACGGAGCCGCCGTGGCCGAGAAAGAGGGAGAGGAACCCGAACGCGGCTTCGCCGGTGTAGAGGCTCGGGTTGCCGCGATGGAAGTGGCCGCCGGTGAGCTCCCACCGCCCGATCCGGAGGAAGCCCCGGGCCAGGCGGAGGTCGAGGGCTTCGGCGTCGCCGGCCGGCCCCACGGCCCCCGGTCCGTCGGCGCCCGGCAGGGCGTCGGAGCTGGCCAGCAGATCCAGGACGTCGGCGAGCGCCTCGCCCACCCCCGACTCCGAGAAGTCGGGCAGGAGGTGATCGTGGTCGTGGACGCCGATGAAGGTGGCGTCCACGGGGCGGTGGCGATGGCAGGAGTCGAAGAACCGGTCGAGCCAGGCTCCGACCTCCGGACGGGTCTCGGGCATATCGGCGGGGACGCGTGGGACGGGGGGACAATGAGTAGCCGGGGTGCGCCGCTTCCGCCACCGCGTACCTTGTCGGGGCCCGACATCCCGGCCCGCCGACCGGGGTCCCATCGCCTCGACCCTCCGACCCATGCCCTCCGCCGACTCCCCCGACACGATCCTCATCGCGAGCTGGCTCGAGCCGGAGCACGTGGGGCGCATCCGCGCCGCCGCGAAGGACCTGACCGTCCTCCACCATCCCGAGCTCCTTCGTCCGCCGCGCTACCCCGGGGACCACACCGGCCGGGCGATCGAGCGCTCGGAGGCCGAAGAGGCCCGGTGGCGGGAGGCCCTGGCGAGGGCCACGATCCTGTTCGACTTCGACACGACCCACGTGGCCGACCTCCCGGAGCGGGCCCCCCGCCTGCGCTGGGTGCAGGCCACGTCGGCGGGCATCGGCCACTTCGTCAGGCGGAACGGCTACGCCGAGCGCATGCCCGACACCGTCTTCACGACCGCCAGCGGCGTCCACGCCCGGCCCCTGGCGGAGTTCGCGGCAATGAGCATCCTGGCCCATGCCCGGGGGCTCCTCCACATGGTCGAGGCGCAGGAGGCACGCCTGTGGGAGCGCTTCGCGGGGACCGACGTGGTCGGTCGGACCGTGCTGGTCGTGGGCCACGGCGCCATCGGCCAGGAGGTGGGCCGCGTCTGTCGGGCGCTGGGCATGACGGTGCTGGGCGTGAAGCGGCACCCCTCCGGCGTCGCGCCCGCTTCGGTCCACGCGGACGAGCTCCACGGACCCGACGCCCTGGGCGGCCTCTGGCCCCGGGCGGAGTACGTGGTGCTGACGGCTCCCCACACCGACGAGACCGAGGCCCTCGTGGGTGCGGACGAGCTCGCGGCGCTCCCCCGCGGCGCCGTCCTGATCAACGTCGGACGGGGAGCGCTCGTGGACGAGGCCGCCCTGGTGGCGTCCCTCCGCTCCCATCATCTGGGCGGGGCCTTCCTCGACGTCTTCGAGGAGGAACCGCTCCCGGAGGACAGCCCGCTGTGGGACCTGTCGGGGGTTCTCGTCTCTCCCCACTCGGCCAGCACCAGCGACCGGGAGAATCGCCGTATCGTGGACCTCTTCTGCGAGAACCTGCGCCGGTGGCGGGCCGGTGAGGAGCTGCTGAACGTCCTGGACCCGGAACGGATGTACTGACGGAGATCCGAGGGCTGAGCGGGGGATGGCCGCGATCGGGACCGGGGGTGCGGCAGCCCGTCATCCCACGGGTCGGACCACCTTCCAGCGCGTCCCGTCGGCCGAGTCCTCGAGCACGACGCCCTTCTCCTGCAGCTCGTCCCGGATCGCGTCGGCCCGCCCGAAGTCCCGCGCGGCCCGGGCGGCCTTCCGCTCCTCGATGCGCGACTCGATCCACGCCTCGGTCTCGGCGTCCACCGTCCTCCCGGCCCTCGCCAGCTCGAGCAGCCCGAGCACCCGGTCCATGGAGCGGACCGCCTCGAGCACCGCGTCCCTCCCCTCCGCGGGCACCGGCCCGTCGGCGGCGTCGAGCGCGGCGTTGGCCCGGGACACCAGGACGAAGAGGGCGGCCAGCGCGTCGGCGGAGTTGAGATCGGCGTCCATGGCGCTGCGGAACGTCTCCAGCGCCTGGGCGGCGTGGACCGAGAGGTCCGGCGCCACCGCGTCCCCCGAGACCGGCGTCGACTCCAGGCGCGACTCGAAGTCCAGCAACCGCTGCACCGCGTTGCCGGACGCCACCAGGCCGTCCCGGGTGAAGTTGAGCTCCGACCGGTAGTGGGCCCCGAGGAGCTGGTGGCGGATGGCCGCCGGCTCGTGTCCCTCCGACACCAGCTCCTGCACGGTCACCGTGTTGCCGAGGGACTTGGACATCTTCTCTCCCTCGAGGCGAAGGTGCTTCACGTGCAGCCAGTAGCGGACGAAGGTCCGGCCGGTCACCGCCTCCGACTGGGCGATCTCGTCCTCGTGATGGGGGAACACGAGGTCCTCCCCGCCGAGGTGGATGTCGATCGTGTCGCCCAGCTCACCGGTGCTCATGACCGAGCACTCCAGGTGCCAGCCGGGGCGGCCACGGCCCCAGGGCGAGTCCCACGCGGCGCCCGCCGCTTCGTCCTTCGCCTTCGCCGCCTTCCACAGGGCGAAGTCCCGGGCGTCGTCCTTTTCGTAGTCGTCCGTGGCCACCCGCGCGCCCGGGCGCACCTGGTCGGGGTCGATGCCCGAGAGCTTCCCGTACGCCGGGAAGGACGCGATGGAGTAGTAGACGGAGCCGTCCTCGGTCACGTAGGCGTGCTCCTTCTCCACGAGCGTCTCGACGAAGGAGATCATCGGGCCGACGTACTCCGTCGCCCTGGGATACGAGTCGGCGTCGAGGATGCCGAGGGTCCGGCAGTCGGCGAGGAAGCGCTCGCCGTACGGCTTCGTGTACTCCTGGACGGTGACCCCCTCCTCGACCGCGGCGTCGATGGTCCGGTCGTCCACGTCGGTGAGGTTCATCACGTACCTCACGTCGTAGCCGCTCCACTCCAGCCAGCGGTGGAGGAGGTCGTAGACCATGAAGCTGCGGTAGTTGCCGACGTGGGCGTACCCGTAGATCGTGGGGCCGCAGCCGTACACGCGCACCTCTCCCTCCCTCAGGGGCTCGAAGGGTTCGAGGGAGCGGCTCAGCGTGTTCAGAAGTCTCAGGGCCATCGTTCTTCCGTGCTCGTTCGTTCGCGTCGGCGGGCCGGACGCGGGCCGCGCCCGATCGTCCTTCCCGCGCCGTCCTCCGGTCGTGCCGTCAGGCGGGGGCGATCCGTCCGTACGGCGTTCCACCCCTCTCGTCCATGGGCAGCACCCGCACCTCCACGATCCGCCACGCGGAGTCACGCCACTCGAACCCCGCGAAGACGGTGAACGCCACGGCCTCGCTCACATCGCTGGGATGGGGGGTCCAGATCATCTCGGCGAAGCCTCGGGCCGGGTCACCCCCGAGCAGGCGGACCTGCCGCGTCTCGACGGGTCCCACCCCCACGCCGCCGTGGAGATCCTCCAACGCGGCCCGGGCGAGCCTCACCGAAAGGGCCGGGTGGCTGCCGTCCGGCAGGTGGAGGCGGATCGTCCCCTCACCCATGAGCTCCGCGAGCCGACCGACGTTCCCACCCTGCCAGTCGGCGGCGAACTCCCCGGCCGCCTCTCCCAGCGCGGCCTCGAGGTCCTGGGCCGACGCCGGGTCCGCCCCGGCGAGCACGACGGAGCCCGCCCACGCCGCGGCCAGGGCCCATCCCGCGACCGCCGAGTGTCTCACGCGCCCCCCTCGGCCATGCGCGCGTGCAGCTCCCCGAGGGCCGCCACCGGGTCCGGAGCCGCGGTCACGGCCCTCCCGACCACGAGGTAGTCGGAGCCGGCCTCGACGGCGGCGTCCGGGGTCGCCACCCTCGCCTGGTCGTGGCGGTCCCCCCCCTCGAGGCGGATCCCCGGGGTCACCAGCAGGAAGTCGGGTCCGAGCTGTCGTCGGAGCGTCGCCGCCTCGAGGGCCGAGGCGACCGCGCCGTGGACTCCCGCCTCGGCACCCAGGGTCGCCAGTCGGACCACCTCCTCGCGGAGGGAGTGGATCGTCCGTCCCCAGGCGGACTCCACGTCGGCGGCCGACGAGGACGTCAGGATCGTCACGGCCAGGAGCCGGATGGCGCTCCCTCCGTCGGCCGCCTCCCGGGCGGCCTCCACGGCCGCCTCCATCATCGCCCGTCCTCCCGTCGCGTGCACCGTGAGCAGGTCGGCGCCCGAGACCGCGGCGGTGCGGACGGCTCCCGCGACGGTGCTGGGAATGTCGTGCAGCTTGAGGTCGAGGAAGACCCGCTTGCCCCGGTCCCGGAGCGTCGAGACCATCGCCGGTCCCTCGGCGGTGTACAGCTCGAGGCCGACCTTGTAGAAGTCCACCCGGTCTCCGAGCGTGTCGACGAGGCCGAGGGCCAACTCGCGAGTCGGCACGTCCAGGGGGATGATCACGCCCGCCATCAGGCGGTCCTCCCGGCCGGCAGGGGGACCCTCTCCGGCGGGTGGGCCGCCGTCCCGATCGCGGCCAACTCTCCGAGGCTCGCCACGCCGAGGCGGTCGAGCTCCCGGGGAAGCCGGCGCACGATCCGCTCGGCGGCCCGGGGGTCCGCGAAGCTCGCGGTGCCGACCTGGACCAGCGTGGCGCCGGCCCTGAGGTACTGGATGGCGTCGTCCACGCGGACGATTCCGCCCACCCCGAGGATGGGGAGCGCGGTGGCCTCCCGCGCCGCGGCCACGGCCCGGACGCCCACGGCACGGAGGGCCGGTCCGCTCACGCCTCCCTGCCCCGCTCCCAGGGCCGGCTCGCCCGTCCGCCGGTCGAGGACGAGACCGGGCAGCGTGTTGACCAGGGTGAACGCGTCGGCTCCGGCGTCCTCGGCCGCGACCACCGTCGAGGCGAGATCGGGATCGTTCGGCGCCAGCTTCACCGCGAGGGCACGCCCCGTGGCCCGCCTGCACCTCGACACGACGTCGTGGACGGCCTCGGGGTCCAGCGCGAACGGACGACCGCCCAGACGCGTGTCGTTGGGGCAGGAGAGGTTGAGCTCGAAGGCCACGAACCCCTCCTCGCCGGCCAGACCGTCGACGACCCGTTCGTACCCCTCCGGGGTGTGGGCCGCGACGCTCACCACGACGCGAGCGCGCCGGAGCGAGTCCCGGAGCCACGGGAGCTCTTCGCGGAGCACCCGCTGCAGTCCCGGATTGGCCAACCCGATGGAGTTCAGCATCCCCGCGCCGAACTCGGTCACCCGGGGTGCCGGATTCCCCTCACGGGGCTCCGGCGTGACCGACTTGGTCACCAGCCCGCCCAGGGCTTCCAGATCCACGACGTCGCCGATCTCCCGGCCGAACCCGCACGTCCCGGCTGCGAGGAGCACGGGGTTCTGGAAGGTGGTCCCGAGGGTCTCGACCTGGAGTCTGTGGCTCATGGGCCAGGTACCTGGGTGCGGCGTCGGCGGCTGTCGACGGGTCGTGGGGCCGGGTCGTCCGTCCGGATGGACGAGCGGGGCTCCGCCGCGTCTCCATACACTCCCCGGTGCGGGAGGTCCCCGGGGACCACCGGCTCAGAAGAGCGTGTCGCCTCGGGCCCGGAGTTGCAGGTCCAGCTGGACGGCCTCGGCGGTCACTTCGGTCACGATCCGGCGGAGCGCCTCCCGCAGGTCCGCCTCGAGCCGCTCGAAGTCCGCCGCGGGGAACCAACCGGTGCGGACGGCCCGGACGTAGGGGTTCCGCTGCATCGACTCGATCCGCCGCTCCAGGACCCTGCGGGCTTCGACCTCCGCGGGCGGGGTGAGGGCCAGGGCGGCCAGCAGCGCCTTCCCGGCCCAGGGGGACCGTCCGGCGCGCGTTGCGTACTGGAGGAACAGCTCCCGGGCCAGCGCCACGGCGCGCAGATCGTCCCGAGCCAGCTCGGCGGCCGCGAAGAGCGCCACCTCCTCGCCGGGCCGGCGTGCCCGCCGGTGGAGCAGGTCCACCTTCCGGACCGCCTCGAGCACGTCGAGGACGGCCGGGGACCTGGCCGCCGGAAGCAGGATGGGACGGACCTCCCCGAGCCCCTCCACCGAGCGCGCCCGCGCGAGGACGAGGTCCGCCAGGAGGAGGCGCGCACGGGTGGCTCCGTCTCCGAAGCCGGCGGCCACCTGCCGCGCGTCGGCCCGAGCGGCCAGGGTGTCCCCCTCCCGGAGCCGGAGATCGGCCCTCAACAGGAGCAGCCGGTCGCGCTCGTCGGGCGGCCAGGACGACGCCTCGGCCCCGGCCAGGAGCCCCGCCGCCCCTCCCGGCCCCCACTGGGCCGCAGCCACGTCCACGAGTCCCATCAGGGTGTCGACGCGGAGGTGGGAAGCGGCCGAGCGGAGCAATCGGCCGACCCCGGTCCGGGCTCGGGCCGTGTCGCCGTGGACGACGCCCCACTTCACCCGCTCCAGGTCGGCGGCGACCCGGAGGCGCGGATCCGCCTCGGCCGCCCGATCGAGGTCCCACCATCCGGCGTCGATCCGACCCCCCGCGAGGTTCGCCCGGGCCCGCCACAGGTGGCCCTCCGCCAGGAGCGTCCGGTCGTGGAGTCCCTCGAGGGCACGATTGAGCAGGGCCAGCGCCCGCACCCGGTCCCCGCGGAGGATGGCGACCGCCCCCAGGTACATCGTGGCCCCGGCGCGGATCTCCTCGTCCGCGGTGCGGGCGCGGAGCCGTCGGAAGGCCTCGGTCGCCCGCGGAAGATCTCCCTGTCTGAGATGCGCCCGGCCCATCAGGTACAGGGCGTCGTCCGCCCAGCCGCCCTCGGGATCCTCCCGGTAGCTGCGGGCCGCCTTGGCGGCCACCGAGTCGTAGCGGAAGCGAGCCACCGAATCGAGCCCCTCGAGGCGTGCCTGCTCGGCTTCCGCGTAGAGTCGCTGCGCATTGTAGAGGGTGTTCAGGTAGACGCACCCACCGACGACCGCCGCCGCGAGCCCGCCTCCCAGGAGACCGCCGCGCCAGCTCGAGGTCATCGTCGGGCGGTCCCCGAGTCCCGGAGGTCCCGCCCGCGGCCGGGGGGGTAACGCTCGAAGAAGTCGACCACGGCCTGCGCGATCGCCGCCCCGAGCTTCTCCTGGAAGGCGGCGTCGGAGAGGAGGCGGGCCTCCGCGGCGTTGCTGATGAAGCCCGTCTCGACGAGGACGGCGGGCATGAGGGCGTTCGTGATCACGGCGAACGGTCCCTGCTTCACGCCCCGGTTCGGACCCGGGTGGACCGGGTCCACCCGTTTCTGGATGAACTCGGCCAGGAGCTCCGACCAGTGCGGGTGGTCCAGGTTCCGGAGCTCCTTCAGGATGAAGTCCATGTCCGCGTCGTCCGCCGCCGGCCCGTCGCCGTTCTCGAGCTCGAGGGGCGCGTTCTCGTTGGCCACGACCCTCCGCTCGTGATCCGTCCGGGCCTCGGACAGGAAGTACGTCTCGAACCCACGCGTCGAGCGTGCCCCGGGAAGCGCGTTGGCGTGAATGGAGAGGAAGACCCCCGGGCGCTCGCCCTTGGTGCGGGTCGCCCACTCGCCCCGCTTCCAGATGGGGACGAGGGTGTCCGTGCGGCGGGTGAGGTGGACCTCCAGTCCCGGGTAACGGGCCAGCGCCCGCTCCAGCGCGAGCGCGACGCCGAGGGCCACGTTCTTCTCGCGCGCACCCCCGGGCCCCCACGCTCCCGAGTCTCGACCCCCGTGACCGGGATCGATGATCACCACGCGCGGGCGGGCGTCCTCTTCCTCGCCCGCCCGGGGCCGGACCTCCGCCCCGCCGGGGTCCGCGGCCCCGGACCGCGTCCGGGCCACGGAGTCCTCCACCAGGCGGATGCCGGCGGCGGCCGCGGCGTAGAGCGCCGGCAGGCGGGCCGGAAGGAAGTCGGTCGCCAGCTGCGCGGGGACGAAGAGCCGACCATCGACGAGGTACGGCTCCGCCGCGAGCTGGAGGAGGTCGCCGCCCCAGCGAAAGAAGGGAGTCCCCGCGTGCAGTCGGACCTCGGCCCCGGAGGGGTGATCGAGCTCCCAGATCCCGTCGCCCTCCCGGACCGTCCACCCCAGGGCGGTCAGCTCCGTCGCCGGGAGGGCGGCGTAGCCATGACGACGCTCCATCCCGACGACCCGCACCTCGTCCCCCGGGCCCACGATCCTCAACCCGGGACGATCCTGCGCCTCCGCCCCCCGGGGGGTCGCCGACAGCACCAACGCCGCCAGCGCGAGACGCGGGAGGAGCGTGACGGGCCTCACCGGGCGCGCTCCATCGCTTTCCGCGCCTCCCGATCCTGGATCTTCCGCTTGAGCTTCTCGCGCTTGTCGTGGAGCTTGCGGCCCCGCGCCAGGGCGAGCTGGACCTTGGCGTACCCGCGGCGGAAGTAGAGCTGCATCGGGACGAGCGTGAGCCCCTTCTCCTCCACCCTCCCCACGAGCTTGTCGATCTCTTCCCGCCGAAGGAGGAGCTTCCGGGTGCGAAGGGGATCCTCGTTGTACCGGTTGGCCTGCTCGTACGGGCTGATGTGGAGGTTGTAGAGCCAGACCTCGCCGCCCTCCAGCCGGGCGAAGGCGTCCTGGAAGCCGATCTTGCCTTCGCGCACGGACTTCACCTCGGGACCCCTGAGGACGATCCCGGCCTCGTACGTCTCGAGGACCTCGTACTCGTGACGGGCCTTGCGGTTGGTCGCGACGACGCGCTTTCCGTCTTCGGACATGCGACTCCGGGGGGAGGAGGATGCGTTGAATCTAGTGGGACGAAAGCTCCCTCGCAGGGTGGATGCCCCGGGGCCCGAGTCGGCCCGGGCTCGGCGAGTCCCACGGGATCGGGGGGCGCGCACCGGGCTCGGGGCGCCCTGGAGGCCGCGAGGGCCCGACGGCCCGCTAGAAGATCAGGACCGGCGTGCCGACGTCCACCATGTGCATGAGCTCCCGGGCGTGCTCGTCGGTGAGACGGATGCAGCCGTGGGAGACGCGCCGGGCCTCCGGATCGTCGGTGAGGAGGAGGCCGGGCCGCCACGTCCCGTGGATGGCGATGCCGTCGCCGAGGTAGAGGGCGGTGTTGCCCATCCCGCCTCGGATCTTGCGGCGTGGGCTGTTGGGGGCGGGAGGGCGCTGCCCTCTCTCCAGGTAGTGCCAGTCCGGCGCTTCCCAGACCGGGTCCTTCTCCATGCGCCGCACCTTCATGAGCCCCCGGGGGGTGTCGAACTTCCAGCGGTGCTCGGCGCTCTGTCCGTCGAGGCGGAACCCGGTGCCCGTTCCGGCGGGGGCGGACCATATGGCACGGCCGCCTTCGAAGAGGAAGACCCGATTCTCACCCAGGTGGACCACGATATAGCGCCCGTCGTAGTCCATGAGCGGCGTGTCCGAGGCGTACTCCCGCTCGAGGATCTGGTCCTGGAAGATGACGTCGGGCCCGTCGTCGAGTCCCCCGTCGTCGTCGAGGAATCCCTGGGCGTGGACCGGGGAGGCCACACCGGCGACGGCCGCGACGGCCCCGAGCAGGGCCCACCCGCGGAGCGCGGAGAGAATCTCCCTCGTCATGGCTGCTCCATCCTGCCTTCTCCGTGCCTTCCGGCCGGTGGCGAGCCCGGGGCCGTCACCCGGCCCCGGGCTCCTTTCCGAAGAGGGCGCTCCGCGTCTTGACGCGGCGCGCCCGGCGCATCGTCCATACCTGGGCGACCTCGCCCCCGAGCACGAACACGACGGCCTCGTAGTAGATCCAGAGGAATAGCACTGCGAGGGTCACGAGGTTCCCGTACGTCGTACGATAGTCGGCCACGCTCGTGGCGTACCACCCGAACGCCCACTTCAGGAGCTCGTGGGATACGGCCGCGAAGGTCGCCGCGATGAGGGCGGTCCGCCACGGGATCCAGCGGGCCGGCAGGAAGCGGTAGATCCCGAGGAAGAGGAGCCAGATCGTGAGGAAGGAGAGGGCGAAGGCCACCGACCGCTCGACCAGGCCCAGGGCGGGACCCTGGAGCCCCAGGAAGTCCACGCCGTAGTTCTGCACGGCCGTCACCGCCGTGGTGACGCCGATGTTCACGACGAACAGGACGCCGCCGGTGACGACGACCCGGGCGTCGAAGAGCTTCCCCCCGATGATGCCCCGATCCTGCGCGACGTCGAAGACCTCGCGCAGGGCCGTGCGGAGGGTCCCGACCAGCCGGGTGGAGAACCAGACCAGGAGCAGGGCCCCGATGACGGTCAGGCCGGTGCGGCTCCCGACGATCGTGTCGAACTGGGTCCGGACGGTCTCGACGAGGTCGATATCCCCGCCGATGGCCGGGATGTTCTCGATCAGGAGGTCGATGAGGACCGCCGACGGATCCTGGAAGCGATCCGTCAGGACGATGCCGGTGACGCCCACCGCGAACAGGAGGAGCGGCACGATGGCTACCAGCACGTTGAAGCTGATGGCCCCGGCGAGGAAGAAGATGTTGTCCTCCCCCGCCTTCTCGTAGACCCGCCGGACGAAGTCCAGCGCCCTCCGGGTCCTGGGAAGGGCGAGGCCCTCGGCCGGGACGACCAGGACCTCCTCGCCGTCCTCCTCCACGACCCGGGACCGGGGACCGTGGTCCCGCTCGACGGAGTACGACGCGTCCCCGTCGTCTTCCTCGGGGGCGGATCGTGATCGTTCGGACGCCACTGGTGCTCCGGACGCCCGTTCGTCGGGGGAGTTCAGCGCGCGCCTCGGCTCGTGCCGCTACGCTTCCTCGGCGCCCGAGGCCGCGGCGCTCTCCTCCCCCTCGTCCACCTGCTTGCCGGCCTCCCGGGCCGCGTCGATCCCGGCGCGGGCCGCAGCCTTCGACGTCTCCAGCTTCTTCTCGAGGTCGGCACGGGCGTCGCGCGCGGCCTGACGGCCGGACTCCACGGCCTCCTTCACCGTCTCGACCCGCCCCTGGACCTGCTGGCGAGCGACGTCCAGGCGCTCCTCCAGCTGCCGCTGCGCGTCGCGGACACGCCCCTCGGCCGTGTCGCGGAGGTGCCGGGCACGTTCCCGGATCTCCTCCTGGGTCTCCTCACCACTCTGGGGGGCGAAGATGAGGGCGAGCCCGGCGCCGACCAGCGCGCCGAGGACGAAGGAGCCGAGGCCGCCGCCGGACTCCCGTTCGATGACGATGTATGGAACGTCGTCGTCATGCCGCATGAATCGCCTCCTGGGCGTGGTGGAGCCCGGTCCAGCTCCCCCCGGGAGGAAGGACCGGCTCCGCAGTTTCGTTCGTCCGAGCTACGACGTGCCGGGGATGCTACGAGAGGTCCGGGACCCTCCCCGTGCAAGGTCCGTGCGGCCGGCCGCCGTGGTGGGCGGACCCGACCCGTCCTCACCTATACCCTCCAGCGGGGGTCGGCGTGCCCCAGCTCGGGCTTCTCGAACCCTTCGCGTCCGAGCAGCCCGTAGGTCAGCTCCTTGCCGAGCTCGACGCCCGGCTGCACCAGGGCGTCCACGTCGTACAGTCCCCCGGCGAGCACCGTCGCGACCTCGAACAGCATGAAGAGGGCTCCCAGGGTACGGGCGTCCACCCGCTCCAGCTCGAGGGTCATGCTGGGTCGGCCACGGCGACGGAGCGCCTCGGTGGTCGCCCGGCGCTCGGCGTCCAGGAGCTCGGCCAGGGAGTGACCACCGAGATAGCTGAGCGTGTCGATCCCAGGGTGGAGCGCCGGGATCCGGACGTCCGCGCCGGGCTCCTCCACGGCCAGAAAGAGGATCACCTTGTCCCTCGGACCCTCCATGAAGAGCTGGACCTGGGCGTGCTGGTCCGTCGCCCCGACCGCCGGGAGGGGTGTCGGACCCGCCTCCACGACCTCCCCGGCCCGGTTCCGCTCCTTGCCCAGCGACTCGGCCCAGAGCTGCTGGAACCAGAGGGCCAGCGATCGCAGTCGATCGGCGTAGGGCATCAGGACGTGGATCGG
>JASFUL010000075.1:0-15101 GCA_050050315.1 Gemmatimonadota bacterium | reverse complement strand
CTCCAGCAGGAGGTGCCCGAGCGCCCGGTCCAGGTCTCGCTTCCCAAGGAGCGGCCCGTGCGGGCCATCCGGCGCGAAGCCAGGCGCTCCGCGGCCGACGTCGTGGTGGTCGGGAGCCCGGCCCGTTCCGGGCCCCGCGCGTGGCTCTTCGGGAACGTGGCCGAGGCCCTGGTGGGCCGCGTGCCCGGGTCCGTGCTCTCGGTGCCCCCGGCGCCCGAAGAGGACTTCCGCCCGCGTCCCGCGACCGCCGCCCGGGCGTATCCCCGGGCCCTCGAGGCCCACGGGGGGTATCCGTGACGCCGCGTGGCGCCGTGGGAGCGCGTCTAAGCAAGGACCTCGGGCTGTTCGACGTGTACGCCATCAGCACCGGCGCGATGTTCAGCTCCGGGTTCTTCCTCCTGCCCGGCCTCGCGGCCGCGCAGACCGGTCCGTCCGTCCCCCTGGCGTACCTCGTCGCGGGCCTCTTCATCCTGCCCGCCATGCTCGCGGTGGCGGAGCTGTCCACGGCGATGCCGCGGGCGGGTGGGGCCTACTACTTCCTCGACCGGGCCCTCGGGCCGCTGGTGGGGACCGTCGGGGGGCTCGGCACCTGGCTGGCGCTCATCCTGAAGAGCGCCTTCGCCCTGGTGGGGATGGGGGCCTACCTGGCGATCTACCTCGACGTCCCCATCGAGCCCCTGGCCATCGGCCTCACGCTGGTCTTCATGGGCGTGAACCTGGTGGGCGCCAAGGAGACCAGCGGCCTGCAGCGCATCCTGGTCGCGACCCTCCTCGGCGTGCTGGCGTTCTTCCTCCTCCAGGGGCTGCTCGAGGTGGCCTCGCGGGGAATCGTCACGGTCACCCGGGAGCGGTTCACGCCCTTCCTGCCCTTCGGACTCGCCGGCTTCATGGGCACGGTCGGCTTCGTCTTCGTCTCCTACGCCGGCCTGACGAAGGTGGCGAGCGTCTCCGAGGAGGTGCGAGACCCGGACCGCAACATCCCGCTGGGGATGGCGCTCTCGCTGGCGACCGCCGCGGTGGTGTACACGGTCGGGGTCTACATCCTGGTGGCCGTGCTCCCGCCGGACCAGCTCCGGGACGACCTGACCCCCGTGGCCACGGCCGCCGCCTCGTTCTTCGACTGGCTTCCCGCCGGCCTCGGCGTGGGCCTCGTGGTGGTGGCGGCCATCGCGGCCTTCGCGTCCACCGGCAACGCCGGCATCCTCTCGGCCTCCCGCTACCCCCTCGCCATGGCCCGGGACCGCCTGGTCTCTCCGCGCTTCGCGTCCCTGGGACGCTTCGGGACGCCCGGGTTCTCCATCGTGGTCACGGCGGGGCTGATGGCCGGGGCGATCCTCCTGCTGGACGTGGCGAGCATCGCCAAGCTCGCCTCGGCGTTCCAGCTCGTCCTGTTCTCGCTCCTGTCCCTGGCCGTCGTGATCATGAGGGAGAGCCGGATCGAAGGGTACGATCCGGGATACCGCTCCCCCCTATACCCGTGGATGCAGATCTTCGGCTTCGTGGCGCCGCTGTGGTTGATCGCCGAGATGGGCCAGATGGCGCTCTTCTTCAGCGTGGGCCTCGTGGCCGTGACGCTGGGCTGGTACTTCCACTACGCGCGACCGAAGGTCGAGCGCGCGGGGGCGATCTTCCACACCTTCGCCCGGCTCGGCACGCTCCGCTACGACGGCCTCGACGAGGAGCTTCGCGCGATCGTCGGCGAGAAGGGACTGCGGGACGAAGACCCGTTCGACGAGATCGTGGCCCGGGCGCGGGTCCTCGACTTCCCGTGGGCGCCCTCCCCCGAGCGGTTGATGGAGGCGGCGGCGGGAGAGCTGGGACGTCGGACGCGCCTGTCGCAGACGGAGCTGCGGACCCGCTTCGAGGCCGAGGCGGAAGCCGGCTTCCTGCCGGTCTCCAGGGGGGTGGCGCTGCCGCACCTCCGGGTGGCGGGGCTGGACCGGCCCGTGCTGCTGCTCGTGCGCTGCCGCGAGGGCGTGCGAGTCGACCCGGGAACCTCACCGGCCCTCGGGGGGGAGCTGGACGGCGTGCACGCGGTGTTCTTCCTGCTCAGTCCGGAGGGAGAGCCCGGTCGCCACCTCCGCCTGCTCGGTCACCTCGCCGCCCACGTCGACGATCCGGACTTCCTGGCACGATGGCTGGCCGCCCGCGACGAGACGGAGCTGCGGGAGACCCTCCTGAGGGAGGACCGGTGGGTGACGTTGAAGGTCGGCGAGGACCCGGAGACCGCCGGCTGGGCCGGACGCTCCATCCGCTCGCTCGAGTTCCCTGTGGGTACGCTCGTCGCCCTGGTGCGCCGGAACGGCGACGGTCTCGTCCCCGACGGGTCCACGGAGCTGAGGACAGGAGATCGGCTGACGGTGATCGGGGAGCCCCACGCGCTCCACCGGCTGGGCGGCACGAACGGGCGTCCGGAGGCTTCCGCGCGCGGCCCGGGCGCGAGGGCCCTCCCGACGTCCCCGGCGGAACCGTGATCCCCCACGGCCCCCCACCCGCGGGAGCGTCCAGGTTCCCCGACGGCCCGGCGGGCGAGCCCGCCCACCTGGCGCGAGCCGCGTCCCTGGGCGCGGTCGCGCTGCTGGCGACGCTCGCCCTCCTCACGGTCTGGATGTTCGTGGCCTGAGGGCCGGTCGCCCAGCGTGCCGCGGCTCGGCCCGCCGACGCCGGACGCCGGGCTTCCGGGAGCGTCGCCCCGACCGTCCCGGAGGCCTCCGTCCGTTGTTGGCCCCCTGGGGCCCCGGTATCTTTCCGGAGCCCAGAGCGCGGCGTGACACGTCGGCCCGGGCCGGCTACGAGCGCGCCCACGGCCCCGACACGGAGTCCTGCGTGGTGACCTCTGCACGGATCCTGCTCCTCTGCGGCCTGCTGCTGGCGGCCCTGGGACCGGCTCCGTCGGGCGCCCAGGAGCCGGTCGTCCACGGCGTGCTCTTCTACTCCCCCACCTGCCCGCACTGCCGGAAGGTCATCCAGGTGGACCTGCCACCCCTCGCCGACCGGTACGGACGACAGCTCGCCATCCTGGGCGTCGACGTCTCGTCTCCCGACGGGCAGGACCTGTACCGGGCCGTCATCGAGCACTTCCAGCTGCCGACCAACCGGATCGGCGTGCCGACCCTCGTGGTGGGTCGGGAGGTTCTCGTGGGATCTCTCGAGATCCCCCAGCAGCTCCCCGGCATCATCGAGACGGGCCTGGCGGGCGACGGCGTTCCCTGGCCGGCCGTGGGCGCGATCCAGGAAGTGCTCGTAGCCCAGGGGCTCCTCGACGAAGCGCCGCCGGAGTCGGTGCAGGCACCGGACACCGCCGTGGGTCCGGAGACGGGGGAGGAGGTCGCAGCGGCGGACACGGCGCTTCCCGAGCGGGCGGGCGGAGCCGAATCCGGGGTGAACGCAGCCCCGCCCCCCACGGATTCCATGGCCACCGCGGCCGCTTCGTCCCCGGCTGGTGCGGAGGCGTCGGGCCCGCCGGCCCCGGACCGGTCGCCGGGGGAAGCCGACGTCCTGGACGACCGGGACGTGACCGGCGAGCCCACCGGGGTCGAAGCCCCGCCCCCCGGGAACGAAGGCGGTGCGGACGGCCCGGAGGCGATCGGGGAGCTCCTCCAGCCGGGCGTCCCGATCCATCCCGAGGCCGTGACGATGACGCAGCGGTTCGCGACGGACCCCGTGGGCAACGGCGTGGCCGTGGTGGTACTGCTCGGCATGATCGGTGTGCTCGCGATGTCGTTGCTGGCGGCGTCGGGGACGGGGGTGAGCTTTCCCCGGCTGCCGTCGGCCCTGGTCCCCGCCCTGTGCGCGGCCGGAATCGGCGTGGCCGCCTATCTGGCGTACGTGGAGATGACCGGGACGCCGGCCGTGTGCGGTCCCGTGGGAGACTGCAACACGGTCCAGCAGAGCGAGTACGCGCGGCTGTTCGGCGTCCTGCCCGTGGGTCTTCTCGGGGTGCTGGGCTACCTGACCGTGGTGGCGGCGTGGATGGCGGCGGTCGCCGGACCTCCCTCCCTGCGAGCGAAGGGCTGGCTCGCGGTCTGGGGGCTCGCCGTGGTGGGGACGGTCTTCTCGGCCTGGTTGACCTTTCTCGAGCCGTTCGTCATCGGAGCCACGTGCGCGTGGTGCGTCACGTCCTCGCTCATCATGACGGGACTCCTCGTGGTGGCGACCCCGAGGCTCGGGGCGACGGAGAGGATCCAGGCCGATCCGAGGGGCGCCCCCGCGTAGACGCACCTCCTGCCGCCACCCGCCCGGGTCGCGCGGACCTCGTTCCAGGCCATCCGCGAGGGGGGTCGGCCCGTCCCACCGGGGAGCCCTCGGCCGCCCGCCGGAGTCTCGCGACGAGGGAGCCCGCATCGGTTGCGTGGCCCCCCGGCCCGATCTACTGTAGAGCCCTGCTGGCCGCCGCCCCGGCGGAAGCGCGTCCGAAATCCGCTCCTCAGGACGATCTTTCCTTCTCTTCACCGCACGAAGGAGCAGGGCCATGCCGCCGATCCCGTCGTCCCGTCCGCGCAGACCCCCCGCTGCGCTTCCCCCCGGGGGCGCAAGCCGGGGGCGGTGGGGGCTCATCACGCTGCTGCTGGTCGCTCCGGTCGGATGCGCGACCGCCGCGCCGACCCTCCCGGCGGCGCCGCCGGCAGAGGAGATCCCCACGCTCGAGCGCCAGGTCGAAGCGCAGCCGCGGAACCCCCAGGCGCTCCTCCGACTCGGCGCGGCCCAGCGCGCAGCGGGAGACGCGGAGGAGGCCGCGTCGAACCTCGAGACGGCCGCGTCCATCGACCCGACCATGCCCGCCGTCCACTTCTTCCTGGCCCTCGCCTACGAGGACCTGGGTCGGCCCGGTGACGCCATCGAGGCCTACCGGGAATACCAGGACCGGGTCGACGTGCCCGCGCACGAGAGGGAGGTCGAGGGACGCATCCGGGTCCTCCAGCGCGAGCAGCTCCACCAGGCCGTCCGGGACGCCCTGAGCCGGGAGGAGCAGCTGGCCGCCGAACCGCCGGGTGGGAACAGCGTGGCCGTCTTCCCCTTCCTCTTCGCAGGCGGGGACGAGTCGCTCCGGCCGTTGAGCCGGGCCTTGGCCTCCATGCTGATCACCGACCTGTCCCAGACCGATCGCCTGCGCGTGCTCGAGCGGCTCAACGTCCAGGCCCTGATCGACGAGATGGCCCTGGGCGAGAGCGGCCTGGTCGATCCGAGCACCGCGGCGCGCAGCGGCTTTCTCCTCGGCGCGGGCAACATCGTCCAGGGCCGGATCGAGGGCGACCTCCAGCAGCTGGCGCTGGACGCGGCCGTCGTGCAGGTCACGGACCCGGAGAGCGGAGAGACCAGTCCTCTCTCGCAGTCCGATGCCGCCGACGAGCTGTTCGCCATGGAGACTCAGCTCGCCCTGGACATCTACGAGACGCTGGGCATCTCCCTCACCCCCGCGGAGCGGGAGCTCGTGAGCCGGAGGCCGACCGAGAACCTCCAGGCCGTGCTGGCCTGGGGCCGGGGGCTCGAGGCGTCCGACGAGGGCAACTACGCCCAGGCAGCCGCCTTCTTCCGGCAGGCCGCAGCGCTCGACCCGAACTTCGAGGAAGCCCAGGAGGCGGCCCAGGAATCCGAGACCGTCGCCGCCGTCGACGTCAGCACCGACCAGTTCGAGGCGATGAGCGTCGACGAGATGGCGACGTCCGACATGATGGGCGGGAGCCTCGGCCCGTCGATCCCGGACTTCGTGATCCCCGAGGACATCGGACCGAGGGATCCGGCGCCGGAGCTCGACGGAGGGGAGATGCCGGCCGTGCCCCCCGCCATCCTGATCATCCGCGCGGGCGGAGGAGGCGACCGATGAGGCGCCGGTGCGTTCGGGCCCTGCCGCCCCTGTTCCCGGCCGTGGCCCTGGTCGCCTGGCCGGTCTTCGCCCCTCTCTCCGCCCAGGTGGCGGTGGGAGGCGGCATCACCCTGGAGTCCTACACCTTCGACGTGCCCGAGAACACGAGCTTCGAGAAGCTCACCCTCATGACGCTCCCGTTCCAGGCCAGCATCGACCTCACGGACGACCTCAACGTGAGCGTCGGCGGGGCGTTCGCGGAGGGCGAGATGACGCTCGAGGACGAGTCGACGTTGACGATCTCCGGGCTGACCGACACGAGCATCCGGGCGTCCTACACGCTGGGACAGGACCGGGTCGTGCTCTCGGGTGCGGTCTTCCTGCCGACCGGGAAGGTCAACCTCACGGCGGAGGAGGCCCGCGTGGCGGGCGCCGTCGCCTACGACCTCCTCCCGACGCACGTCACCAACTGGGGCACGGGGGGCGGGGCGGACGTCAGCATCGCCTTCGCCCTCCCGGCCGGAGCCGTCTCCCTCGGGGCACGGGTCGGCTACCGGCTCGTGTCGGAATACGAGCCGTACGACGAAGGAGTCGAGCCGTTCGGGGACATCGGCGGAGGCGAAGTCTTCGTCTACGACCCCGGCGACCAGTTCTACGTCCGCGCGGCCCTCGACGCGAACCTGTCGGACGCGTCGAAGTTCACCCTCACGGGCACCTTCCAGTCGTTCAGTGACGACGCGACCGAGGGGACGAACATCTTCCGTTCGGGCAGTCGCATGCAGGGCATGGCGTCGCTCATCTTCCCGGCCGGAGCCAGCGGAAGCGCTTGGCTCTACGGCGGCGTGCTCCACCGGGGCGAGGGTGAGTTCCTCGAGCTGGTGGAGGGGGAGGTGCGCACGTCTCAGAACGTGTTCTTCGGCGGCGCCGGAGCGCGCGTGCTGATCGGCGGCGTCGGCCTGGTCCCCGTGGTCGAGGCCCGGGGCCTCAAGACCGACGACGGGTTCGGCCAGGGGTGGACCCTCGGCGCCGGAGGGTCCCTGGAGATCCCGTTGGGCGACGGTCCGGCGCTCGTGCCCACGGCGAAGTTCCGCCTGGGGAGAGTGCTCGTGAGCGACCTGGTGGAGAGCGACTTCACCGGCTTCGAGATCGGCGCGAGCCTGCGGGGGATCGGACGATGAGGCCCGCGGTGAAGCACCCCGGAAGGGGCCGCGTCGTTCTCCCGGCCGGGCGCGTCGCGGTGATCGCCGTCCTCGCGCTCTCGGTCGGGGCGTGCCAGGACGTCTTCCTCACCGAGCCGGCCGCGGACCAGTCGGTCCAGATCGACCTCGGCCCCATGCTCTCCATGGTGCCCGCCGGGGTTTCGATCGACGAGATCATCCCGAACATCACGGGCCTGACCGCTCGCGTGTTCGACCAGGCGAGCGGACGGCAACTCCTGAACGAGACGGTGCCCCTCGACCTGACGGTGGCGGAGCCGGAGGCCCGCTTCGAGATCCCCCTGGACCGGCAGAGCGTCGAGGCCCGGGGCGAGTTCGCCCTGCTCTTCCAGAACGAGCCGCTCCTGGCGGCGCGCGAGGTCATCGATCCCAGCACCGGGGCGGTATCGGAGACCTTCACCCTCGCCCAGGGCGTGTTCACGGCCATCATCCCCGTCCCCGACCCGGAGGTGGCGGACGTCCAGGTGACGCCGGTCCCCACCATCACCGCCCTGGGGACCGAGGTCCTCATCGACGCCCAGGCGTTCTACGCCACCGGCGACGAGATCGACGACGCGAGCTTCACCTACACCCTCTCCTCCACCGGCGTCCTGCAGCCCATGGGCGGCCCCACGTCCAACCGCTTCCAGGCGGTGGGTGAGGGGACGGTCAACGTCACCGTGACGGCCGACCCGGGCAGCGTCGAGTTCGACGAGACGAACGACTCGGAGACGGTTGCCGTCCAGGTGACACCGACGGCGGCCTCGCTCGAAGCGGAGCCCACCTCGCTGAACCTCGCGGTGGAGGAGATGGCCAGTGTGACCGTGCGGGCGAGAGATGCGAACGGCAACCTGCTCGAGCGCGACATCGACTTCTCGTCCAGCGACGAGGAGGTCGTCGAGGTGACCTCCGTCGACGGCGGACAGGCCGAGGTGACCGCCGTCGGGCCCGGCATGGCGGACGTGGTGGCCGAGCTCGGAAGCCTCTCCCTGAGCATCCCCGTGACGGTCACCGAGCTCGGCACCGGGGACGTCCAGGTGACCCTCACCTGGAACACGACCGCGGACCTCGACCTCTGGGTGACCGACCCCTTCGGCGAGCGGATCTGGTACGTGAATCGAACCTCCGAGAGCGGAGGGATGCTCGACGTGGACGACACGGACGGCTTCGGGCCCGAGAACATCTTCTGGCCCGAGGGCGAGGCGCCCGCCGGGACCTATCTGGTCCAGGTGAACCACTTCGCGGGCCCGGTGCCCACCGACTGGCAGGTACGCGTCCGGACGTCGAGCGGCGAGGAGACGTACACGGGCAGCACCCTCGTGGACGACGAGACCGACGACGTCGTCACCTTCACGATCGAGGGCGAGAGCGGCGGGGTCGGCGAGCGGACCGTCACGTGGGACGACCTCATTCAGGGGAGCAGTTATGACAGCTTCGAGCGCTCGGGCCTGATCGTCGGGACCCTGGAGCCCGGGGTCCTGCTGGTGGTCGACGATCCCAGCGAGGGCGCCAACGCCCTGGCGAGCTGCTTCGAGGGGACGTGTCCGCACTCGATGCGCCTGACGTTCACGGACCCCGCGAGCGGGCTCATGCTGAGGATCGTGGGGGACGACGAGGTGAGCACCCAGACCGCGACGGTGATGACCTCGGACGGCACCTTCATGTCCCAGCTCACCACGGATGGCGACTTCGAGTCGCCGGAGATGTGGGACCTCTCGGAGTTCGTGGACATCCAGGAGATCGTGATCGACTGGGGCGACCCCGCGGGAATGGGCCTGACCGCGGCCACCTTCATCTCCAACGCGCCCATCTCGGTCCCCGCGGTCCCGGTGGGCTTCGTGAAGGGCCAGCGCAACCAGCTCAGCCCCGGGGCCACCCTCCGGGGCGGAGGGCGGTAGGCCACCCTCCCCTGCGGCGAGGGCCGGGCGTTTCCACGCCCGGCCCTCGTAGCCGTCTGCCCCGTGGCGGCGCGCCCCCCCCGGCGGCTCTCTACCGCCGGGTGAGCATCACCCGCAGCCGATCCAGGTAGTATTCCCGGTCCCCCGCGCCGCTCTGGCTGACGCCGACGGTGATCCAGAGCTCGCCGTCCGCTCCCGTGGACGCGGTGAGGGCGGCGGTGCGCTGCTCGAAGGCCAGGCCCCCACCGACGACGGCCGTCGAGCCGACGTTCTGGAAGGTCGTGCCCCCGCCCGGCTGGCTGGCGCCGGCCGCCACGCGCAGCGTCCAGGCGTCGGCCGGAGAGTCGTCCGACGAGCCGAGGTCGAAGGTGATCTCGACCTCGTACCCCCGGTCCTCGGCCAGGTCGGTGAACCTCCGGGTGACGTAGACGGCCCCCGTTCCTGACGGATCGTTCAGGGACAGCCGCATGGAGCCCGAGCCTTCGGAGGCCTCCTGCGCGGAGACGGCGGCGGAGGCCGCTCCCCCGGCCCCGGGCCGGCTGAACTCGGTCCATCCGTCGGCGCTCCCTTCGAACCCGTACGTCTCGTCGACCTCGGCCACGATGGTGATGGGCTCGGTGTCACAGGCCACCGCGAGGAAAGCCATGGCAAGAAGGGTCGCGGCCGGAAGGGTCGTGCGTCGGTTCACTCGGATCATCTCTCGGTTCGTCAGGTAGGAGGTACGCCGTTCTCGGCCCCGAATCTAAACAAGTGAGGCGCGGACGCACATGCACCTGGTCACGGGCGCGACGGGTTACGTCGGGGGGAGGCTGGTCCGCCGCCTCCTGGATTGCGGCCACCCGGTCCGGGTGCTCGTGCGGGACCGGCGGAGGGCCCGGGGACTGCCCTGGGGCTCGGAGGTCGAGATCCGGGAGGGCGATCTCCTCGAGCCCGGCGGGCTGAGCGAGGCCCTCGAGGGCGTGGACGTGGCGTACTACCTCGTCCACTCGATGTGCGCGGGCGACGACTTCGCCGAGACGGACCGCCGGGCGGCCGGACACTTCGTCACGGCGGCGCGACGGGCGGGTGTCCGGCGTTGCGTCTACCTGGGCGGGCTCCAGCCCTCCCCCGACGGCCACGGCCCCCTGTCCGAGCACCTCACCAGCCGCGCCGAGGTGGGACGGATTCTCCGGGAGGGGCTGCCCACCGTGGAGATCCGCGCGGGGCCGATCATCGGTTCGGGCTCGGCGTCCTTCGAGATGGTCCGCTACCTGACCGAGCGGCTCCCCGCCATGGTCGCGCCCCGGTGGATCCTCAACCGCGTCCAACCCCTCTCGGTGCGGGACGTGCTGGAATACCTGGTGGCGGCCGGCCGCCACGAGGACGCCGAGGGGGTCGTGGAGGTCGGCACCGCGCCTCTGACGTTCAAGCAGATGATGGAGGTGTACGCGGAGGTGCGGGGGCTGAAGCGGCTCATCCTTCCCGTCCCGGTGCTCGCCCCCCGACTCGCGGCCCTCTGGGTGGGGCTCGTCACCCCCATCCCCAACTGTCTGGCCGTGCCGCTCGTGGAGGGGGTGGTCCGCCCGGTCCTCGCCGACGACCGCCGGGCCCGGGCGCTCTTCCCGGACATCGAGCCCATGGGGTACCGCGAGGCCGTCGAGCTCGCCGTGTCCCGCACCCTGGCGGGGGAGGTGGTGACCCGGTGGAGTGGCGCCCTGGGAGGGTCCGGCTCGTACGAGTTCGCGGACCGGGAGGGGATCTTCCGGGAGGTCCGCACGCGGAGGGTGGCCGCCTCGCGCGCGTCGGTGTTCCGGAGCTTCGCCGCACTCGGGGGCGACCGCGGGTGGCTGGTCTGGGAGAGCGCCTGGCACCTCCGGGGCCTGCTGGACCAGATGGTGGGAGGTCCCGGACTCCGTCGGGGACGGCGGCACCCGTGGCGGCTCCACCCCGGGGAGGCCGTCGACTTCTGGAGGGTGGAGGAGGTCCGTGAGCCCGACCTCCTCCGGCTGCGGGCCGAGATGAAGGTACCCGGCAGGGCCTGGCTCCAGTTCGAGGCGGTGGACGAGGAGGACAGCGGCGGGCCAGCGGGTCACACGCGACTCGTCCAGACGGCCTTCTTCGCCCCGGACGGACTTCCCGGCACGCTCTACTGGTATGCGCTCTATCCGGCGCACCGGCTCATCTTCAGCGACCTCGTCGACGCCGTGGCCGCCGCGGCGGTGGAGCTCGAGCGAGAGGTCGGCGACCCGGAACACGGCCGGTGAACGCCGCCCGCTTCCGCAAGCTCCGGGACGTGCTCGACCGCCGTCAGCCGGACCTCACGGTGCTCATGGAGCGGGTGCACAAGCCCCACAACTTCTCGGCGATCCTGCGCAACTGTGACGCCGTCGGAGTCCTCGAGGCCCACGCCGTGCCGACGGAGGAGGGACTCGAGGTGTACGAAGGGACGTCGGCCGGAACCAGCAAGTGGGTACGCGTCCGACGCCACCCCGACGTGGAGACCGGCGTCCGCGTCCTCCACGAGGCGGGCTTCCGGATCGTCGCGGCCCATCCGGAGCCTGACGCCACCGACTACCGGGACGTCGACTTCACCGGCCCGACCGCGATCATGGTGGGCGCCGAGCTCCACGGGCTCAGCGAGCGGGGCCTCGCCCTCGCGGACCGTCGCGTGGTCGTTCCGATGAGGGGAATGGTCCGTTCCCTCAACGTCTCCGTGGCCACCGCCCTCCTGCTGTTCGAAGCCCATCGCCAGCGCGAGGAAGCGGGACTCTACCAGGGCTCCCGCCTCGAGCCCGAGCGCTATCGCCGCGTCCTCTTCGAATGGGCCTACCCCCGGGTGGCCCGTCGCTACCGGGAACGGGACGAGCCGTACCCCGGGCTGGACGAGCACGGGCGCCTCCTGCGCTGACCTCCCGGAACGCTCGCGTCGAGCTTCCCGAGCGCCATCGGCCGGTCCGCCCCTCGTTCCGGCGCCCCCGAACCAATCCTCGACCGTCCGTATGAGCGGAAACGAGGGAGCAAACCTTGACAAAGCATGGACATGACGTAGATTGAATCTTGTACATTAGATATACACTCGCGCAGTCGCCCGTCAGAACGGCGCCGCGCGCAAACACGGGGAAGTTCGGCACGCATGGAGCGCTTCGACGATCAGCAGGTGCTGAGCACGTCCCAGGTGGCGGAACTGCTCTCGGTCCACCCCTCCACCGTGAAGCGGTGGTGCGAGGCCGGCACGATCGAAGCCGAGAAGACGGCCGGCGGACACCGGCGCTTCCGGCTGCACGACGTCCTCGCCGGGGCCAGGGAGCGAGGGGTCTCGACCATCCTGGACGCCTTCGGTCCCTACGAGGCACACGTCTGGAGCGCCCTCGAGGCGATCCGCGCGGAGCGGTCCTTCGGGCGCGTCCACGCCCTCGCCATGGGGTGGATCAGCCGGGGCCACCACGAACGGGTCGGACGCCTCTTCGAGATGCTCGGCCATCACCCCGACGTTCCCCTCCCCCTCCTGCTGGACGAGGGAGTCGGAGGCTTCATGGCACGCGTCGGCCAGTCGTGGCGGGACGGACGCCTCCGGGTGGGAGAGGAGCACCTGGCGAGCCAGACGCTCCTGGAGTCGCTCCTCCGGCTGCGCACGAGCTTCCTCCGGGAGGGCTCGGAGCCCCGAAGTGGGTCGGGACCGTCGGAGAAGCTGGCGGTCGTGGGCTCGACGGACGGTGACCTGCACCACCTCGGGGCTCTCTGCGTGCGTCTCGTCCTCGAGCGCGAGGGATGGGAAACCCTCTACCTCGGACCTTCGGTGCCCGTGGAGGATTTCGCGTCGGTTCAGCGGGCCCGGCAGGCCTCGCTGGTGTGCATCTCCATCTCGCCGACGGACGGCGGATCCGACCCGATCCGATCGCTCCGGACCCTGGAGGGTCTGTACGACCCGACCCGACCCTACGCCCTCGCGCTCGGCGGGAGGGGCGTGCGCAACGGCAACGGGAGCCTCGCCCGCCTCGAGGCCACATTCCGCGGCGTGGCGCTGTTCGACAGCTGCGAGGCGTTCGTAGACTCGCTACGGAGCGGCTTCGGTCGATCCCCGCGACCCGCCGGGGACCGGGACGCCCGCTCGGCGGCGCGCCGCCCCCTCGCGACCGTCGGGGAGGACGCGTGATGGGGCCGCGCCGGAGCGGGCGCACGCTCCCCGATGCCGGATGGGTCGCTCTCGCGGCCCTCTACCTCTTCACCGGGGTCTCGGTGGTCGGATACGGCGTGTTCGCCCTGAACCCGGATCTCCTGCCCCCGACGTCCTTCGCCCGGAACGTGTACCGCTCCGCGTTCCCTCTCTTCTCGCAGGCGCACATCGTCCTGGCCGCCGCCGTCCTGGCCGTGGCTCTCGTGCGCCGGGGCGGTCGGGCCTGGCTACCGGCGGCCGGCGCCATCTACGTCCTGAGCTTCACGAGCGAGTTCCTGGGGACGGGCTATGGTGTCCCCTTCGGAGAGTACCGGTACACCGCGCTGCTGGGGGCCAGGCTCGGAGGGCGAGTCCCGTGGTTGATCCCCCTCAGCTGGTTCCTCATGGCGCTGCCGTCGTACGCGCTGGCCCGCTACGCCGTCCCGGGGCCGGGCCGCCGCGTCCCGAGGCTGCTGCTGGCCACGGGGTGGCTCGTGGCCTGGGACCTCGCCCTCGATCCGGCCATGAGCTTCCTCACCCCCTACTGGGTCTGGGGGGAAACGGGACCCTACTACGGCATGCCCACGGTCAACCTCGCGGGCTGGGCCCTCACGGGTCTCGTGCTCATGGTGGTGCTCGAGGCCCTGGGGAGCCGGTCGCGGGTGGAGGCCGTACCCGTCTCGTGGATGGGCGCCTACTGGGCGGCGATGGTGCTGATGCCCCTCGGGATGCTGGCCGCGGCCGGGGCCTGGCTCGCCGTGGCCGCGACCGGCGTGGCGGTGCTCGCCCTCGGAGCGGTGACGGCGCTCTCCGGGGCGGTGGCCCGCAGGACGTCGGAGACCGGGTTCCGCGAGGCGCCGGGTCCGGAGCGCTCCGGCCGGGTCCCCGCCGTCTCCTCGTCTGCCTCGGTGGCCGGAGGCGGTTCGTGAACGGCCGGAACGCCCGCGCGATCGCGCTGGAGGGCCTCCAGGACGCCGCGGAGGCCCTCGAGGCGTTGGACGTGCCGGTCCCAACGCTCCGGGGCAAGCTCCTGCGGCCGGTCGTGGCCTACGCGCCCGTCCCCGTGTCGCGGCGGGGAGGGCTGGACCGTCGCTTCTGGCTGGGCGCCCTGGCCATCCAGATGGCGCACGAGGCGTCGCTCCTCCACGACGACGTGATCGACGGGGCTGGAACGCGCCGCGGGCGTCCGACGGTGGCGTCGAGCCGGGGCGTCACGGCCGCGCTGATCGCCGGAGACCACTTCCTCACGGCCGCGTACCGGGCGGCGGCCATGACGGGGTCGGCGGCGTTCGTCGAGCTGTTCGCCGAGGCGGTGGAGCGGACGGTGGCGGGGGAGGTCGCCCAGGCCCGGTCGGCCGGATCGGTCCTCGACCGCCAGGGCTACCTGGCCGTGGTGACCGGCAAGTCCGGAGAGCTCTTCGGAGCCGCCGCGGCCCTCCACGCGTGCCTCCTCGGCGGAGACGTCCGGGCGTTCCGCTCCCTGGGCCTGCGCCTCGGCGCCCTCTACCAGCAGGTGGACGACCTCCTCGACTACCTACCGACGGCCAGGCGGGGCAAGCCGCCTCTCCAGGACTACCGCCAGGAGAAGTGGACCTGGGTCCTCGACGAGGCCGGCCTCGACGCCTTCGACCTCTCGGACGAGGCCGTCGTCGAGCGGCTCTGCCGGACCGATGGGCGGGGCGAATCGCCGCTGGCCCGGTGCCTGGCGCACCTGAGAACGCTGGCCGACGCCTTGGCCGACGAGCACGCGGACCTCTCGGGAGATCACACGATCCTGCGGGCCGTGCTCGACTCCTGGATCTCCGACGCCGTTCGGGCGGTGGACGGGGCCGCCGCCGACGCCCGGGCCGTCGATTCCGACCCGCCCGGACGCGATCCCCTGCCCGCCTCCGGCCCCCGCCCGGGAAGCCGGGCCCCAGCGTCGGTCCGCTCCGACCCCGTCCCGGTGGACGCCGGGCTCCGGGGGCTCCTCGAGGCCGGGCTGGCCGCCCGCGCCCGGAGCGTGGGAGGACCGGAGGCGTGGCGCGGCTACTTCGGTCGCCACGCCCGCACGTTCCGGTTCGCGTCGCGGC
>JASFUL010000074.1:0-15103 GCA_050050315.1 Gemmatimonadota bacterium | reverse complement strand
GAGAGCCGTCACGGCGTCGACCACGAAGAGCGTTTCGCTCCCCCGCGTCGCCGCGCCGATCTCGTCGAGAGGCTGCCGGACGCCCGTCGACGTCTCCGCCTGGACGACGCACGCCACCCGCGCGTCCGGATGCGCCTCGAGAGCCTCGATGAGGGCTCCGGGCTCGACGATCCTGCCCCACTCCGCCTCCACCGGAACGACCTGGGCGCCCATGCGACGGGCCATCTCGGCGAGGCGCGTCCCGAACACGCCGTTGATGCCGACGATCGCCGTGTCGCCGGGCTCCAGCACGTTGGCGAGGGACGCCTCCATGGCCGCCGAACCCGTCCCCGACACGGGAAAGGTCATCTCGTTGGCCGTGCCGAAGACGCGACGCAGCCGGGCGCTCACGTCGTCCATGACGTCGAGGAACAGCGGATCCAGGTGCCCGACCGTCCAGCGGGCCATCGCCTGGCGAATCCGTTCAGTGACGGGGGAGGGACCGGGGCCGAGCAGGAGACGGGGGCGGATGTCCACGGATTCGCGGGTGCTGGAGGACGCTTCGACGGCGGTCCGGCGCCGTCGGCGACTCCACGGAATCTCTGCGGCCCGCGGCACGCCCGCCACCCCCGGTGCCAGAACGAGGGGGGTTCTTCGTACATTGAGGTCGGGAAGTCGAACGCGTCTGGAACCTGGAAGGAGCGCATGCACCCCATCCGTCCCGCCGGCCTGCTCGCGGCGATGACCGTGCTTCTCGCCGCGTGTGGAACCGAGTCCACGGACCTGGACGGGCCCTACGACCTCGTCGTGCGGGGAAGCGCCGACTTCGGGGAGCCCCACGGCGGCCAACCCATCGAGGTGGCGCTCGTCGACGAGGAAGGGCGGGTCAAGGCGACCCGGTCCGGCGTGGTGTCGGCCACCGCCGATCCTTCCTTCCAGTTCGACTTTCCCGAGGAGCTCCTCTCCGGCCGCGTCTATTCCCTCCGGTACTGGATCGACTCGAACATCGAGGGGGGCGACGAGGGCGAGTGCGATCCGCCGGAGATCGACCACCAGTGGAGGTTCCAGATCGCCGTCGGCTACTGGAACGTCGAGTGGACGGCGGTCTACGACGTCGGTCTGATGGCCGACGTCTGCGACACGTTCTGAGCCGAGGAACGCGGCCCCTCCGTCAGCGGAGGACGCGGAGCACCGCCCGGATCGGCCGGTGGTCCGAGGCGGCCGCCTCCTCGATCACCCGGTGCTCGACGATCTCGAACGCGCTCGCCGGGCGGAACAGCACGTAGTCGATCTCCCGGTCCGGCGCGTCCGCCGGAAACGTCTCCGCCGGACCGTCCTTCGGCACCACCGTCCACGCTTCTCGCAGCCGATCCATGACCGGGTCGCCGGGCCGGGAGTTGAAGTCACCCGCGAGCACCACGGGGTGCCCCACGCCGGCGAAGTGGGCCGTCAGGGAGTCCGCCTGGAGGAGGCGGTCCCGCGGGGAGCCCGCCAGATGGACCGAGACGAACGAGACGGGGCGTTCCGGGTCTCCCACTCCGACGACCACCTCGTGGACGGTCAGGGCGCTTCCGGCGGCGGGAGCGAGAGGACGGGTCGCCCTCCTCAGGACGGGCAGCCGGGACAGGATGGCGTTCCCGTACTCGCCGCCCTGATACGGGCGGTGGGCGCCGAAGGACGCCCGTGTCTCCGTGAGCCGGGCCAGCACGTCCGGCTGGTCGACCCGATCGGTCCGCTCGGTTCCCCGGTCGACCTCCTGGAGGGCGACGACGTCGGCCCCGATCCCATGGAGCACCGCGGCCACGCGTTCCAGGTCGACCCGCCCGTCGAGGCCCCGGCCGTGCTTGATGTTGTACGCCGCCACCGTGAGCGTGTCCTGGGCCCGGACGGGCGGCGGAAACGCGCAGGCCAGGAGAAGGGACGTCAGCGCGACCAGCCTCCCCGGGACGGTGGTCCGAAGAAGGTCGAGGTCGGCCATGGTCCCGCTCGAGGCCCGTCAGAGGTGGTAGTTCGGCGCTTCCCGCGTGATCGTCACGTCGTGGGGGTGGGACTCGCGCAGGCCGGTGGAGGTCTGGCGCACGAAGCGCGCCCTCTGGCGAAGCTCCCCCAGGTCCGCCGCGCCGCAGTACCCCATTCCGCTCCTCAGGCCTCCGACGAGCTGGAACACCACGTCCGACACCGGCCCCTTGTAGGGCACCCGGGCCTCGATGCCCTCCGGCACGAGCTTCCGCTCGTCCCGCTCGGCCTGGAAGTAGCGGTCGGCCGAACCTTCCTGCATGGCCGACAGGGACCCCATCCCCCGCACCGTCTTGTAGCGCCTCCCTTCGTAGAGGAAGGACTCGCCGGGTGACTCCTCGGTGCCGGCGAACATGGAGCCCATCATGACCGTGTGGGCGCCCGCGGCGAGCGCCTTGACCATGTCACCGGAGTAGCGGATGCCACCGTCGGCGATGACGGGGACGGCGCCGTCCACGCCGTCCACCGCGTCCATGATCGCCGTGAGCTGCGGCAGTCCCACCCCGGTCACGACCCGGGTCGTGCAGATCGAGCCCGGTCCGACTCCCACCTTCACGCCGTCGACCCCTCGCTCCACCAGCGCCCGCGCTCCCTCGGCCGTCCCTACGTTCCCCGCGACGAGCTGGACGTCGGGAAGCGACGCCCGCACGCGGGCCACCGCCTCGAGAACGCCCTGGGAGTGTCCGTGGGCCGTGTCCACGACCAGCACGTCGACGCCGGCCTCCGCCAGCGCCCGGGCCCGGTCCAGATCCGACCCCGACGTCCCCACCGCGCCCCCGCAGCGCAGGCGCCCGTGCTCGTCCTTGCATGCGCCGGGATACTGACGCCGCTTGAAGATGTCCTTCACCGTGATCAGCCCGCGGAGCATGCCCTCGTCGTCCGTGACCGGGAGCTTCTCGATCTTGTGCCGGTGTAGGATCCGCTCGGCCTCCTCGAGGGTGGTGCCGACCGGGACCGTCACCAGGTTCTCCGAGGTCATGATCTCCCGGATGGGCCGGCTCAGGTCCTCCTCGAACTGGAGGTCCCGGTTGGTGACGATCCCCACCAGCCGTCCGTCCTCCTCGACGATCGGCACCCCGCTGATGGAGAAGCGGGCGGTGAGGGCGTGGGCCTCGCGCAGGGTCGCCTCCGGACCGAGGGTGATGGGATTCAGGATCATCCCGCTCTCGGACCGTTTCACCCGGTCCACCTCCTCCGCCTGGCTCTCGATCGACAGGTTCTTGTGGATGATCCCGAGTCCCCCCTCCCGGGCGATCTGGATCGCCATCCGGCTCTCCGTGACCGTGTCCATCGCCGCGGACAGGAGCGGGATGTTCACACCGATCTCGCGGGTGACCCGGGAGCCGAGCCGCGTGTCCTTCGGGTGCACGGTGGAGTGTCCGGGCACCAGGAGGACGTCGTCGAAGGTGAGCGCTTCCTTGACGATCACGCCTCTGCGAGAATGCTGGTCGGCCATGTCGCTTCCGGTCTTCATCGGATGGGATTCCACGCCGCCAAACGACGACGCCCGCCCCCCGACCGTGCCTCCGTGGGCACTCCGAGGGGCGGGCGCGGGACCGCCGTGCGGGCAACGACTCGTTCCATGGAAGACTCTATCCGGCCTCCGTCGGGGGTGTCAAGGTCGCTCGTCCGTCCCCGACCCGCCCCGTTCCGGGTCCCGGGAGCGCGAGTCCGGCGCCGGATCCGACGAGCCGGTTCCACGGGAGCTCCGGCGCCCGGGGGGACCCCCGATCCCGGGAGGACGCGACCCGCCCGACCCGGCCCGACCCCGCCCGGGCTCGGGGACCTCACCCAGCGCTCCCAGGTCGTCGATGATCTGGCGACCCGCCGCGGACACGTTCGAGAGGACCCGGTCGGCGGCCGAGATGAGCTGGAACGCCTCGCGCAGGGTGGCCGGGTTCATGGCCTTCTTGCGCATGCGGTCCTCGAGACCCTCGGCCAGCTTCTGAAGCCCCGTCGCCTCCGCCTGAAGCCGCCTCTCGGCGTACTTCGACTCGAGGAACTCGATGAAGTCGAGAACCTGATAGACCTGCTCGTCGGGCAGGCTCTCGATGTGCCTCATCAGTCGTTGGCGCAACACGTCGTGCATCGGTATCCCACCTCTCGCCGGACCCCGAGCGGGGCCATGCGTGTTCTGTGAACGGGCCGGCGCGCGACCGGCAGGCGCGTCGGCCTCCCGGGGCGCGCCTTGCAGCCGCGCCCCGACGGACTATCGTTCGGCCCCGAGCCACGTTCAATCCGGAGACCGAGTCCTTGAGCTCCTATCGCTTCCTGCCGCTCCGCCCCGTCCCCCTTCCCGGGGACACCGAGGAGCTGTACGACGCGTGGCTGCACTCCATCGATCGGGCCCTCGAGCGACCGGACGTCGACCGGAACGACCTGTGCCGCCGTGTCCTGACGGAGATCTACTATCCCCGGCTGGCCGGCGCCGATCCGTCGCCCTTCCCGATGGCCACCCGCGTGGCGCTCGCCCAGATGGATCCCCGCAACGTCACGCTCGAGCCCGAATACTACCAGGAGCTCGATCCCGAGCGGTACTACCCGCGCAAGCCGCTCATCTGGCTCTGGGAGATGTTCGACAAGAGCCCCCTGGGCGAAAACGTCCACCTGGGGGTGAAGCTCCGTCGGATCCTGGCCAGGCGGATCTTCCGACGTTGCGGGCGGAACTTCAAGGCGTTCCACTTCGTGAAGCTGAGCTTCGGGTACAACCTGGACGTCGGCGACGACGTGGTGGTCCACCGCCACGTCCTGCTGGACGACCGGGGCGGGATCCGGATCGGCAACCGGGTCTCGATTTCGGACTTCGCGAACGTCTACAGCCATTCCCACGACATCGTGGACGGCCGCAGGGTGACGACGCCCGAGACCGTCATCGGCGACGGCGTGCGCATCACGTACCACGCGACGATCCTCGCGGGCACCACGGTGGCGGCGGACAGCATGGTGGGGGCGGGCAGCATGCTCACCCGGGACACGCGGCCCCACTGGGTCCACGTGGGCGTCCCGGCACGCCCCGTGAAGGAGAAGCCCGAGGACGAGCGGGCGAAGCGGATCGACCTCCCGGCCACCCGGGATCCACTGGCGGATCGGGCGGCCGGGTCGAAGAGCGAGGAGTAGGCGCCTACGCCTCTCCCTCTTCGTAGCGCTGTTTCAGCCGCTCGACCACCGCCGGATCGGCGAGCGTCGTGACGTCCCCGGCCGCCCGCCCCTCGGCGATGTCCGCCAGGAGTCGGCGCATGATCTTGCCGGAGCGCGTCTTGGGCAGCTCCACGGTGAACAGGATGGCCTCCGGACGCGCGATGCCGCCGATCTTGTCCACCACGTGCTCCTTGAGCTCGTCGGCCAGGACGTCGGACGGGTCGTATCCCTCTTTGAGCGTCACGAACGCCGCGATGGCCTGACCCTTCACCTCGTGGTGCTTGCCCACGACGGCGGCCTCCGCCACCCGCTGGTCGTCGACCAGCGCGCTCTCGACCTCGGCCGTCCCGATCCGGTGCCCGGACACGTTGAGAACGTCGTCCACGCGGCCGAGGATCCAGAGGTAGCCGTCCTCGTCGCGCTTGGCGCCGTCCCCCGGGAAGTAGATCCCGTCCCACTTCGACCAGTACGTCTCCCGAAAGCGCTCCTCGTCGCCCCAGATGCCACGGAGCATGGAGGGCCACGGGCGGGTGATGGCGAGGTACCCCGCGTCGGTCTCGTTGCCCTGGTCGTCCAGGATGGTGGCCGCGACCCCCGGGAACGGGCGCGTCGCGCTCCCCGGTCGGGTGTGGGTCACCCCCGGCAGGGGCGTGATCATGATGGCGCCCGTCTCGGTCTGCCACCACGTGTCGACGATGGGGCACCGCTCCTTCCCGATGACCTGGTGGTACCACATCCACGCCTCGGGATTGATGGGCTCGCCCACGGTGCCGAGGACGCGGAGCTGCGAGAGGTCGTACTTCTCCGGCCACTCGGTGCCCCAGCGCATGAACGCCCGGATCGCGGTGGGCGCCGTGTAGAAGACGGTGATGCCGTACTTCTCGCAGAGATGCCAGAATCGACCGCGGTTCGGCCAGTCGGGTGCCCCCTCGTACATGAAGACGGTGGCACCGGCCGTCAGGGGACCGTAGACGATGTAGCTGTGGCCGGTCACCCAGCCCACGTCCGCCGTGCACCAGTACCGGTCGTCCTCCTTCAGGTCGAACACGAGCTTCGTCGTGGCGTGCACCTGGGTCAGGTAGCCCCCCGTCGAGTGGACCACGCCCTTGGGCTTACCGGTCGTCCCGGACGTGTACAGGATGTAGAGGAGATCCTCCGAGTCCATCGGCTCGCAGGGGACGCCCCCCTCCACGTCGCGCATGAGCTCGTGGTACCAGAGGTCGCGGCCCGGCTTCATCCGCATCTCCGTCTCGCGAGCGATCCCCGTCCCCCTCGCCACCACGACCACGTGCTCGATGCTGGGGGTGGACTCGACCGCCTGGTCCGAGTTGGCCTTGAGCTGGACGATGGACCCTCGCCGGTGCGCGCCATCGGCGGTGATGAGGATCTTCGCTTCCGCGTCGTTGATGCGGTCGGCGAGCGCATCGGGGCTGAACCCCCCGAACACCACCGAGTGCACCGCCCCGATCCGGGCGCAGGCGAGCATGGCGATGGCGGCCTCGGGGATCATGGGCAGGTAGATCGCCACCCGGTCCCCCTTCTCGACCCCCAGCTCCCGGAGCACCTTCGCGAACTTGGCGACGCGGCGATGGAGCCCGTAGTACGTCATCACCCGGACGTCGCCGGGCTCCCCCTCCCAGATCAGCGCCGCCTTGTTGCGTCGATGGTTCTCGAGGTGCCGATCCAGGCAGTTGTAGCACACGTTGAGCCTACCGCCCGGGAACCACTTCGCGTTCGGAGGCTCCCACTCGAGCACCCGGTCCCAGCGCTCGAACCAGTGAAGCTCCTCCGCCTGTCGCTCCCAGAAGGCCTCGAACTCGGCGTCGGCTTCCTCGAAGACCGACGGATCGGAGACGTGGGCAGCCTCACGAAAAGCGTCGGAGGGAGGGAAGGTGCGGTCCTCGTGGAGGAGCACGTCCATGGCGCCGGTCCGGTCGCTCATCGCAGGCCTCGAGTTCGGGTGGAAGGGGCGTGCCACAGTACGCCCGGTGCGCCGGGGCCAGCAAGCGACCGAGCACCCTTCGACGCGGTGGACGGGCTCGGCGGAGGGCCGGCGCCCTCAATCCACGAAGGCGTGCACCCGCACCTCGGAGTCGGCGAGCAGCCGCTCGAACGACCGGACCGTCGCCGACGCCAGGGCGCTCACCGCCGAGGCCCCCGCTTCCAGCGCGACCGACGGGATCCTGAGCTTGAACCGCACCTCGGTCGAGATCTCGGCCCCACCAGCCCCCCCGTCCGGGATCCGGTAGCGGACGCTGATGGGGGTGCGGTAGCCCTCGAGGAGGACACGTCCCGCCACGGCGCCCAGGGCCCCGAGGAGGTCCGGGACCGTCCCGGTCACGTCGGGGTGTCGCCCCTCCAGAACGAGGGCCAGGTTCCCCCTCAGCCCTCGCGACGTCTCGTCCAGGAAGACGTCGATCGACACGTCGTCCTCGGTTCTGGGCCGGTGGAAGAACAGATAGGCGCTACGCGTCCAGTCGCCCTCCCATCGGCCCTCGAAGCTGTGGCTCGTGGTCTTCTGCAGACCGCTCAGCTCCCACCCCGCGCTCTCGACCCCGTCGCGGATGGCCTCCACGAGGGGCTCGAGGGTCAACAGGGGCCCTCCCGTCCGGCTCATGGCATCTCTCCCGGGACCGGGAAAAGGCTTGGAATCGCAAGGCCGAACGCCGGTTGACACGTCTTCGTGACAATCACTATCGTTCCGGATAGCAGGAAGTCTGACCCACCCGGTCGAACCGGGGGAGACGAGGGAGCATGAGCCCATCCAACGGCCGGACCGAAGAGGTCCTCCGAGACGCTCTGGAGGCGAGCGGCCAGCGGTTCACCGAACAGCGGGCCGCCGTCTACCGATACCTGGCCTCCACCGCCAGTCACCCGACGGCCGACGAGGTCTTTCTCCACGTCCGCACCGACGTTCCGGGCATCTCCCTCGCGACGGTCTACAAGAGCCTCGAGACGCTGGTGGGCTGTGGCCTGGCCATGAAGCTCACCTACGGCGACGGCTCCGCCCGCTACGACGGTCGGACCGATCTCCACCACCACGTCCGATGTCTCGGCTGTGGCCGGGTGGAGGACATTCCGGCCCGCGTCCCCGAGGGCCAGCTCGAGCGCCTGGAGGCGGCAGCCCGGAACTTCCGGGTGACGGGTGTCCGCCTGGAGCTCACCGGCTACTGCGAGGGCTGCGACCCGGGCGTCGGACCCGGGGTCGCCCGGGCGTGACCGCCCTCCGGGCGGACGGCCTCCGGGCGGCCCGTCCATCATGACCCGGGGGCCCGTCCGTTCGTTCCCCGGGCCGCGGGCCGCTCCGTGACCGCTCCTGGCCGCCCTCGGGGGTTCCGCGGGCGGATCCTCACCGACCGGGCGACGCTCGAGACGTGCTCCCGCGCCTCGGGTCCCTTCCGTTTCCGTCCTTGGGCCGTGGCCCGCCCCGCGGACGTCGACGACGTCCGCAACCTCACGGTCTGGGCCGCGGACGAGGGCGTGGCCCTCGTCCCCCGGGGGACGGGCACCGGCATGCCGGGCCACAACGTCGGGCCCGGCGTGGTCGTGGAGCTCGAGGGACCGTTCCGACGCATCGGGCCCGTCGACCGGGAGAGGCGCGTCGTGCGGGTCGGACCGGCCGCCGTCGCCGCGGACGTGGCCGATGCCGTGGCCGCCGAGGGGCTGTGCCTCCCCGCCCTGCCCTCGTCCGCCGACCGTTGCACGGTGGGTGGGATGGTCGCCACCAACGCGGCCGGAGCCCGGAGCTTCCGGCACGGCTCCATCCGGGAGCGGGTCGCTGAGCTCGAGGTCGTCCTGGCCGACGGCGACGTGGTCCGGGTCGGACGGAACCACCCCCTCCCGGGCGCGTTCCAGAGCCTCCGGGAGCGATTCGGGGAGGAGCCCCGGCTCGGGGGTCCGGGCTGGCCGCGGGTCCGCAAGAACTCCAGCGGGTACGCGTTGCCTCGCTTTCTCGAGACCGGCGACGGCGCCCAGCTCCTGGTGGGGAGCGAAGGGACCCTCGGAATCGTCACGTCCGTGCTCCTCCACCTCGAAACGCCCACGCCGGGGCGGGCCGTGGCGCTCCTGGCGCTGCCCGCGCTGGAGGCGCTCCCAGAGGTGGCGGCACGGGCCGAGGCGGCCGGGGCGTCCGCCTGCGAGTACCTCGGCCGACGGATCCTCGAGATGGCCCGGCTGGACGAGGACACGGAGTACGGACCTCTCTCCCGGCGGTCGGCAGCGCTGATGCTCGTCGAGCTGGCAGGCGAGCCCGAGGGAATCGAGCAGGGTATGGAGTCGGTCCGCGAGCTCGCCGGGGACCTGGGCACGCGACTCCTGGAGGCGTGGACGCCGGAGAGCTGCCAGCGACTGTGGGAGCTCCGGCACCGTGCCAGTCCCACGATCACGGCAGCCGCCGAGCGGGGTCGGGTGTCGGCGCAGTTCATCGAGGACTCCGTCGTGCCCCCCGCGTGTCTCCCGTCCTACGTGGCGGGTCTCGGGGAGATCCTGGCCCGGACAGACACCGACGCCGTGGTTTTCGGACACGCGGGAGACGGAAACCTCCACGTGAACCCGCTCCTCGACGTGGGCGACGCCCGGTGGCTGAACCACGCCCGGGAGATCCTGGAGCGCACCGTCGACCTCGTGGCGGAGCTCGGCGGCACGCTCTCGGGCGAGCACGGCGACGGGCGCGTCCGCGCCCCGTTCCTCGAACGGATCTGGAGCGGGGGGTGCGCCAGCGCGTTCCGGGAGGTCAAGGAGACACTGGACCCTGGCGGGATCCTCAACCCCGGGGTCATCGTTCCACTAGCGGGACAGGATCCGCTCGAAGGGTTCCTGGAGAGGACGGAGCGATCGCGGGCCCGGGCGGGACGACGATGAAGGGATCCCGGGCCCCGTCCCCGGTGTCGTACGGACGATCCGTCCGGGCGGATCGCCCCGGGGAGGTGGGGAGGTTGGAGAGCACGTCAGGAGAGGACGAGTGGACGACCGGTCGGACATGAGACCCAGGCGGTGGGCCATCGTGGCCCTGCTCGGGACGTTGCTCCTGGGGAGCACCGGGCTCGCCGCCTCCGCGCCCGACCGCGTCGAAGCGCTCCGTGCCGACCTGGAGCGAGTGCTGCGCGCCCCCCGCTGGACGTCGGCGACGTGGGGCGTGCTGGCCGTCTCCCTCGACACGGGGGATACCCTCTTCGCCCGGACGCCCGCGGTGCCGCTCGCCCCGGCCTCCAACCTCAAGCTCGCCACCACCGCGGCGGCGCTCGAGCGCCTCGGCCCCGACTACCGGTACCAGACGCTCGTCCTGGGCGACGGCCCGATCTCGGACGGGATCCTCCGGGGCGACCTGATCCTCTACGGGACGGGGGATCCGGGACTCTCCGACCGCTTCTTCGAGTCCCGAACCGCCGCCCTCGAGGGGCTGGCCAACCAGCTCCTCGAAGCCGGGGTCCGCGTGGTGACCGGCGACGTCGTGGGCGACGGATCCTTCTTCGAAGGCCCGCTCACGGGGGACGGGTGGGATCCCCGTGATCTGAACGACTGGTTCGCCGCCCCCTCGTCGGCGCTCTCGTTCAACGAGAACATGGTGACGCTTCGGATCGAGCCCGCGGTCACGCAGGGGGCCCGGCCGACGATCCGGACCCTGCCCGCGGATGCCGATGTGCCCCTGGCCAACCTGGCCACGACGGGTCGGGGAAGGATCCGGATCCAGCGGGAGGAACCCTCCCGCCCCATCCTCGTGGAGGGAGCCATCCCCCTGGGGGGTCGGGAGGTGTGGCGGCAGATGACGGTCCCCGACCCGAGCCGCTACGCCGCGGCGGTCTTCCTGAACGTCCTTCGCGAGAAGGGGATCGGGGTGCGGGGAGAGGTCCGCACGGTCCGGCATCCGGCGGACTCCCGAGTGACCGGTCGCCCCCTGTGGGCCCCGGGCCTCCGCCCGGGCGCGCCGCGCATCCTGGCCCGTCACCGATCGCCACCCCTTCGCGAGTACCTCACGGTGGTCAACAAGAGGAGCCACAACCTCCTGGCCGACATGATCCTGAAGACGCTGGGACGAGTCGAAGGTGGCGACGGGTCGTTCGCGGGCGGCGCGCGGGTGGTGAAGGCGTTCCTGGCGGACCGGATCGGTGCCGACACGACCGCGGTCGAAATCCACGACGGCTCGGGCCTCTCCGCTCTCGACCGCATGGCCGCCGGCGACTTCGTTCGTCTCCTTGCCTACATGAGCGTCACCGACCGGTGGGACGAGTACTGGGCCACGCTTCCCGAGGCCGGCAACCCCCGCGAGCTTCGCCGCATGTACCGCTCTCCGGCGGCCGGAAACCTCCGGGCCAAGACGGGCACCATCGAAGATGTCTCGGCGCTGTCCGGCGTCGTCCACTCGGCCAGCGGCGAGCGCATCGCCTTCAGCATCCTCGTCAACGACGTACCCTCGACCCGCGGAGCGAAGCGGATCGAGGACCGGATCGGGACGCGCCTGGCCTCCTTCGAGCGTACCTTCGAGCCCCGTGCGGGCGCGGTCCTCGCCGGACTGATCGGGTCGCCCGAGGCGGTAGAAGCCGAAGGGGCCGACCAGGGACTGCTGGCCCGGGCGCCCGAGGCGGACGTGCCCACGGGTGGGAGGGACACGGCACCGGCGGCGGCCGACGGGGTCGAGGCGGCCTCCTCGACCCGGATGCACAGAGTACGGCGCGGGGAGAATCTGACGGTGATCGCCCGGCGCTACGGCGTGACGCTGAACGACTTGATCGCCGCCAACGGTGGGATCTCGCCCCGCAGCCTCCAGGCGGGAGCGGAACTTCGGATCCCCCCTGCCGAGCCCGGGGCGGCACCGTCGGAACGGACCGATCCGCAGCGCCATCGGGTGAGACCGGGCGAGAACTTCACGGTCATCGCACGGGAGTACGGAGTCGCCCTCAACGACCTCCTGGACGCGAACCCCGACGTCTCGCCCCGGACCCTCCAGGCCGGCCGTTGGATCCGCATCCCCCCACCCACCAACCACGACCCCGGACGCTGACGCCCCGGGCGGGGCGCGCCGGCCCCCCGGTCCACCCCCCGACGAGATCTCAGACCGCCCGGTCGAGCATCTCCACCACCGCCTTCATCTCCTCCACCGTGTTGTACAGGTGGGGCGACAGGCGGATGCCACCCTCGCGGACGGCGAGCGAGACCCCGCGCCGTCGGAGCTCGTCCGCCACGGCCTCGACCCGGGGCACCCGGAAGGAGACGATCCCGCCCCTGTGCGCCGGATCCGCCGGCGTCACCAGCGTGGCCTCCCGCCGGTCTCCGACCCACTCGAGCAGCGGCTCGTGGACCCGGAGGATGTGCCGGCGGATGGCGTCGATCCCGACCTCGAGGAAGAGCTCCGCCGAGTGCGCGAGGCCGAGCTGATCCTGCACGGCGAGCGACGCCAGCTCGAACTTGCGCCCGTCGTCGAGGAAGCCCCACTCGTAGCCCAGGACGTCGGTGAAGTCGAGCGCCGCTTCCATCGAGAGCCAGCTCACCATCGGAGGATCGAAGACGTCGTGGTGCCGCCGGTCGACCCAGACCAGTCCCGAACCCCACGGAGAGCACAGCCATTTCTGTCCGCCCGAAGCCAGGACGTCGATGCCGACCTCGGCGGGGTGCAGCGGCACGGCCCCGAGGGCCTGGATGGCGTCCACGACGAAGAGGATTCCCCGCTCCCTGCACAGCCCCCCGAACGCGGCCAGGTCGGCCCGGTAGCCCGAGGCGAACTGCACGGCCGACAGGGCCAGGACCCGGACGTCGTCCCGGCAGAGCCGGTCCCGGAGGCGAACCGGGTCCGGAAGACCCGCTTCGTCGGCTGGAACGACCTCGACCTCGAAGCCCCTTCGACGGAGGGCGAACCAGGGATAGACGTTGGCGGGAAACTCCCCTTCCGGAAGCACCACGGTGCCGGGGGGGCCGGCGGCGGCCAGGGCGGCGCCGAGGTTGACGCCGTAGGAGGTGTTGGGGGCCAGGGTGACCTCGGAGGGATCCACGTCGAGAAGCCGGGCGACGGCGGTCCGGCACCGCCGCAGGGATTCGCCCAGCTCCTCCTCCCGGAGGCCTCCCGGACGGTTGCGCCGGAGGGTCATGTCGGACGCCGCTCGCGTCGCCCGTGCCGGCAGCAGACCGTAGCCGGCGGCGTTGAAGAAGATCCCCTCGGCCCTGTCCGGGTACTCGACCTCCCGGAGGGACGCCAGAGGATCGCCGCCCGACCCTCCGCTCACTCCTCCGTCGCCGCCGCGGGGCTCGGAGCGGCGTAGGGGTGCCGCCCGAGGGCCTGCCGGAGTCGGCGACGCAGCTCCACGTCGGACATCGTCTCGAGGGTCCGACGCGCGGTGCGCTCCGTGTTCCAGCGGATGTCCAGGAGGGCCAGACCGTTCGATTCGTCCGCGCCCCGGGGCACCATGAAGAAGTGGTAGCGGCCCTTGTAATCGTGGCCGGGACGCTCGCGGACCGACGCCACCCAGGTTCGGCCCTCGTTGTCGGTGAAGGTGCGCATCTCGTTCCCCGTTCAACCCGTGTTCTTCGGAACCGAGCGGTGGAGGAGCCTGCGCAGGTCGTCGTCCGACATGCGCTCCAGCTCCACGTTCGCGTCGCCGTACGCGACGGCCTCGAGGAGGGCCTGCCGCACCGGCGGTGTGTCTCCACCGTCGGGCCCCTCCGGCGCGCCGCGCCTGGGAATGAAGATAGCGAAGATCGCGCCCCAGGACTCCCGGCCCGCGACGACGTCCCAGGCGCGACCGTCCTCGTCCTGAAAGGCTCTCATCAGGCCACCGATACTCGGCGGCCGGTTCCCGGTTCCGGGAAACCGCAGCGGTCCATGAACCGCCCGAGCACGAACGACAGCCCGCCCCCCTCGGCCACGTGCGTGGGCGTCGCGCCGGTATAGCTCCTCAGGGCCCGCCTGAACGCCGAGCCGTCGTTGTACTCGAGCTGCCGGGCGACGCTCTCTCCCGTGCGACCCGGCTCGGCCAACCAACGGCCGGCGTGCAGGAGTCGCGCCCAGATGAGAAGGCGACCGGTGGAAGGCAGCGAGTAGGTCTTCAGACACTCGCTGAGGAACGGGCGGCTGAGCCCGACCCGCCGGGCGAACTCGTCCGCGCTGGGCCTCCGGTGAATCTCCTCCAGGGCCAGCCCCACGACGCCGAGCTCGCGGCGTGGGAGGTACGGTGAGAGCTCTCGGGTGACGATGGCGGGCGTGTCGTTCTCCCGGGCCCGCGCCACCGCCCGTGGGAGCTCGCTCCCCAGGGAGTCCACGGGGAGCAGGACCAGGTGGGAGACGCCGGCACGGCCCAGTCGAAAGAGGCGGAGCGGGTCTTCGGCTCCCCGGGCCAACGCCACGACGGACACGTGGGGGAACGAAAGCCGGAGGCCGCCCAGCGCGTCCGGCCAGCAGAGCGGCGCGAGGGATTCGACGTCGACCACGAGGACCGACACGGGACGCTCCCGGACGAGGCGGAGGGCGCGGTCCCACGACCCGGCCCGGGCGACGGCGTGACGTTTGGCCAGGACGTCGGCGGTCGCGACGCCCAGCCGCCTGTCTCCGGTGCACAGAGCGATCAGGGCCATGGGACCTTCGAAAAAGACATACCCTCTGCGACTAAGGATGACACGTGGGCGCCCGCTCCGTGAGACGTTGGGGAAGAGTCGGCGGGGACGAGCCCCGCGGTCTTTCGCCGGTCCACCCAGGAGGAAGCTCCGATGAAGAAGCTCCGCCTCGTTCTGTTCATCGCCGTCGCCACCCTCGGCTTCAACGCCTGCACCACGTCCCCCGTGGCGCCCGACGACGACTGCAACCCCGAGGTCCAGGACTGCGGCATCAAGCCGACCAGCGGCAGCTAGGGCGTACCGGCCGCCTCTCGACGCATCCGACCGAGCCCGCCGCGGATGTTCCTGAGGTCCTCGCGATCGAGGACGGGGACGTCCGCGGCGGCCTCGCGCCGTTCCATCTCGTCCCGCCGCGCGAGCCGGGCGATGGCCT
>JASFUL010000073.1:0-15124 GCA_050050315.1 Gemmatimonadota bacterium | reverse complement strand
CGGTTGCACAACATATCCGCGATACCCCGGCACGCCCACGTCAGCCGGGGACCTCGAGGCCTGCGCAGCCATCCCCGGGGCCCATGTGGCATCGGTCCAACACCGAGGAAGAAAGGTGCTCCAGGGGGTGTCATTGGCAGAAGGGCTCCGGCAGGATCTCGGGCACCCGCACCAGCCGGGGTCCGCCGGCCGACCCGGTCCCGGGCGTCCCTACTCCCCCAGCGTCACCAGCGGATCCACGCGCGCGGCCCGCCACGCGGGTGCCCACGTCGCCAGGATCGCCACACCGCCGAGCAGGAAACCCACGGCGACGTACGTGACGGGATCGAGGGGCGGAACGCCCACGAGCAGCCCGGCCACGAAGCGGCTCAGGCCGAGGGCGGCGAGGGCCCCGATCGCCACGCCGACGGCGGCGAGCGCCGCCCCCTCCAGGACCACCCCGGACCAGATCCGGTGGCGGGCGGCCCCCAGCGCGTTGCGCACTCCGAACTCCCTCATCCGGCTACCGACCGAGAACGCGAGCACGCCGCCGATCCCCACGGCCGCGATCACCAGGGCCAGCAGCGCGAAGCCGCCGAGCAGCAGGGCGTTCAGGCGCACCTCCGCGACGGACCGCACGCCGCGGTCCTCCATCGTCGCCACGTCGCTCACGGGCTGGTTCGCGTCGTGGGCGAGAATCGCTTCACGCACGGAGGGCAGGATGGACCCGGGCTCACGGGTCGCGCGCACGACCAGGGACTGGGTGAAGAGGGGATGGACCTGGCCGTAGGGGTTGTACGCGGTGTGGATCACGTCGGCGTCGAGTCCCTGGTCGCGCGTGTCGGCGACGACGCCCACCACCGTCCGCCAGTCGCTGCCCAGGCCGAGGTACTTGAGGACCTCGTCGGTCCAGGCGATGCGCCGACCGAGGGGGTCGCGGTCACCGAAGTACGTGCGGGCCATGGACTCGTTGATCACCACGACCTCCTGCGCGTCCTCGACGTCGGTGGACGTGAAAGCCCGGCCCCGCAGGACCTCGATCCCCATCGCCCGGAAGTAGCCGGGCGAGACGACCCGCATGTCGGCCCTCGGGTGTGGCGCGCCGTCCGCGGGCTCGTAGCCCTCGACGTCCAGCTCCATCTGGGTGTTGAAGACGCCCGCGTCTCCGAGAGGGATCGAGCTCGTCCACGCCGCCTCCTCCACGCCGGGCAGCGCGCGGATGTCGCTCAGCATGGCCAGGCGCTGACTGCGGAGTTCGGCCCCCGGAACGGAGATGCCGCTCGCCGGGACGTCCATCGTGAGGATGTGGGCGGTCTCGAAGCCCGGGTCCACGCGGCTCAGGTGCACCATCGTCCGGACGAACAGGCCGGCGCCGACGAGGAGCACGAACGACGTGGCCACCTGGGCCACGATCAGAGCCCGCTGGGTGCGTCGGGCCCCGGTAGCGGCGGTCGAGCGAGCACCGCCGCTCGACAGCGCGGGGCCCACGCGGTTGCCGTCAGGCATCGCGGGCAGGACCGTGAAGAACACCGACGCCCCCACGGCCGCCACCAGCGCGAAGACGAAGACGGAGCCGTCGAGGGCGATCCCGGCCGCCCGCGCCGTGAACCGCCCGGCGAACGCGATCAGCAGCTCGAGGCTGCCGGAGGCCAGAAGCAGCCCGAGCGCGGCACCGGCGCCCGCCAGGAGGAGGCTCTCCACGAGGAGCTCGCGCCGGAGGGCCCCCGGGCTCCCGCCCAGGGACACGCGGATCGCCAGCTCGTGATCGCGCCGCAGGACGCGCGACAGCGTGAGGTTCGCCAGGTTGGCGCACGCGATGATCAGCACGAAGAGGGCGGTGCCCTGCAGCAACAGCAGCGTCGGTCGAGCCCGTCGCGTGAGCTGGGCCTTGAAGGGTGTGACCGTCACCGCGAACCCCGATCCCGGATCGTAGGCCTCGGGGTGCTCGCCGTGGATGCGCGTGGAGACCGCGGCCGCCTCGGTGCGCACGGACTCGAGGGTCGCGCCGGGAGCGAGCCGTCCGAACACCTCGGTCATGCGGTGGACCCGGTCGGTGTTCATGGTGGCATCGAGGTGATGCGGGCTCGCCGCCATGTTCACGTAGATGTCCGTGCGCTCGGGATACGGCGGCGCCGGCTCGGCGATGCCCACGACGGTGGCGGTGCGGCCGTTCATCGTCACCGTCGTCCCGACCACGTCGGGGTCCGCCCCGAAGGTGCTCCTCCAGTACCGGTCCGAGAGGACGATGACGGCCGGGGCGTCCTCTCCGTCGTCCGCGGGTCCGACCGCGCGGCCGCGGGTCGCGGACAGCCCCATGACGTCGAAGTAGTTCCCGGTGACGATGCCGGCCCGCACGCGGCGGGGATCGTCGAGGCCGAGCATCGTGAAGGTGAGGGAGGAGAACTCCGCCACCGCCTCCAGGGAGCCGACGCCCCGGCGGTAGTCCTCGATCTCGGGCACCGAGAACAGCGCGTTCTCGATGCCCGCGAGGCTCGCCGAGTGGCGGAGGTACACGAGGCGATCGGCGTCGTCGTAGGGGAGAGGGCGCAGAAGGACGCCGTTGACGGCACTGAACATCGCCGTGTTGGCCCCGATCCCGAGCCCCAGCGTCACGACGAAGACCGCCGCGTATCCCGGATTCCTGGCCAGCCCACGGAGCGCGTGCCGCAGGTCCCTCCTGGTCGCCTCCACCATCGTCCCCACTCCTCCGTTCCGAAGTCTCTTCCGGCCCCGCGCCCACCGATGCCTCGCCCCCTCCAGCCGAAGCTTGCACCCCGTCACCACCGCGTCGCGTCCCGCCTCCCACCAGAACAGCACGCTTCCCAGGCCGGTGCGGTATCGCGGCTCCTCGCGCTGGCGGGCCAGGTACGCGAGGAGGTCGCCCTCGAACTCCTCCCGGAACCACCGGGGGTAGGCCAGCAGGAGGAGTCGGAAGGCGAGGGACACGGGCTACGCCGGCCGGGGCACGATGGCGCGCGCCGCGTCGAGGTCCGACTCGAGCCGCGCGATCTCCGCCTCCAGCACGTCTCGTCCGTGGGCGGTGATCGTGTAGAATCGCCACCGCGAGCTGGGCTCCACGTCGTCTCCCAGGTCGTCCGGGGTGTCCGTTTCCTCGATCAGCCCGTCCTCGGACATCCGCCCGATTCCCGCGTAGAGCGTCCCCGCCCCCAGCCGCACCGCTCCGTCCGTCCGCTCCTCCACCATGCGCTTGATCTGGTAGCCGTGCGCCGTCCGCTGCGCGAGGCTGAGGAGGACGTGGAACGTCACGGGCGTGAGCGGCGCGGGCGCCCCCCGGCCGTCGCTGTCACCGGACACGTCTCGCCTCCGCTGTCAGAGTCGATGATCGATAATCGATGATCGATGATAGACGACCGGCCCTCGGTCCGCAAGCGTCCTTCCGGGGAGAGGGCCGGCGGCTCCGGCCGGGCCGGAGGGCGCCTCGCGCTATTCGGACCTGAGCGCTTCCGACGGGTCGATCCTCGTCGCCCGCCGGGCGGGCACCCAGGCGGCCGCCAGCGAGATCGCCACCAGCGCGGCGGCCGCCCCGGCGAACGTCGCGGGGTCGGTGGCGCTCACCCCGTAGAGGAGCGAGGCGAGGAGGCCCGTGGACGCCCAGGCGAGGGCGAGCCCGACCGCCACTCCCACCGCGGCCAGCGCGAGAGCCTGGCGCAGCACCATCCCGCGCACCGTCCCGGCGCCGGCACCGAGGGCCATGCGGATCCCGAGCTCGCCGGTGCGGCGGCTCACGGCGTAGGCCACCACGCCGTACATGCCGACCAGCCCCAGGACCAGCGCGAGCGTGCCCGCGACGCCGAGGAGCGTCAGGGTCACGGTGCGGCGGGACAGGGAGGCTGCGACGACGTCCGCCATGGGACGCAGGGAAGCCACGGGGATGTCGGGGTCCTGGGCCGACACGGTCCGACGGACGACCTCGCCCAGGCCTTCGGCGACCGGCGCCCTGAGGACCACGCTTACGTCCTGGAGGGGCGGCATGTTCTCGCCGGGCGCGGACCGGACCGGGTAGTAGAGGAGCGGCTGGACGGGTCGGTCCAGCCCCTCGCCCCGCACGTCCTCGACCACGCCGACGACCCGGTAGAAGGCGGACCCCCACAGGCGGGCGCCATGGCCGAGGGGGGCCTGGCCGGGCCAGAGTCGGTCCGCCATGGCGCGGCTCACGATCAGGCGCGCCGTGCGCGCCTCGTTGTCCCGGCGCTCGAAGCTCCGGCCTGCCGTGACGGCGATGCCCATGGTCTCGAAGTAGCCGGGGGAGGCGAAGCGCACCTGCGGACAGCCCGGGTCCGCGGCCGCCGCGCCCCCGGCGCCCTCGACCGCGACGGCGATGCAGTATCCCGATCCTCCCACGGGAAGGCCGAAGATCAGCCCGGCCGACCGGACGGCGGGCTCCGCCTCGAGGTCGTCCAGGAGGGCCCGGTGGAGGCGGTACACCTCGTCGGGGTCGGCGTAGCGGGTACGGGGCAGCGAGAGGTCGAACGTCCAGACGTCCTCGACCTCGAAGCCCGGATCGACGCGCGTGAGGCGCTGGAAGCTCCGGAGCATGAGGCCCGAAGCGGTGAGGAGCACCAGCGCCATGGCGACCTGGGCCACCACCAGCGCGTTCCGGACCATGCCGGCCCTGCGTCCGGCGGAGGTTCCCCGGGCCCCCTCGCCCAGGGCCTCGGCCGGGGCCCGTCCCCGGGCTCGCCACAGGGGAAACGCGCCGAACACGGCACCCGAGACCAGCACCAGGCCCACGACCAGAAGGCCCGTGGAACCCCGAACCGCGACCTCGTCGATGCGCGGCAGCTCGGGCGGCGACAGCGCCACCAGCGCTCGCACTCCCAGGACGGCGAGCCCCATCCCCACGACGCCCGCCACCGCGGCCAGCGTGAGCCCCTCGCCGAGGAAGTGGCGGGCCAGGGAGCCGCGTCCCGCGCCGAGCGCCCTGCGGATGGCCACCTCCCGCAACCGCTCCTCGGTCCGGACCAGGAAGAGGTTGGCGACGTTGGCGAGAGCCACCAGGAGGACGAGGCCGACGCCGGCCAGCAGGAGCCACAGCGCCCGGTCCATGTCTCCCACGACGACGTCGCGCCACGGACGGAGGCCCGCGGAAAAGCCCGACGACTCCATGAACCCCCCACCGTACGCCCCCGGGAAGAGCTCGGGCAGGCGCGCGGTCAGCCGGGCCATCTCCGCCCGGGCGCCCTCGGGCGTCGCACCGGGGGCCAGCAGGCCCACGGCCTGGACGTAGTGGCTGTTCACCGGGTCGGCGGTCCGGTCCATCCTGAACGGCACCCATAGCTCCACGCTCCGCCCGGGAAGGTCGAAGCCGGGGCGCATCACCCCCACCACCTCCCGGGGGCTCGCGTCGATCTGGACGACGCTCCCCACCACGCCGGGGTCGCCGCCGAAGCGGCGTTGCCAGAGGCCGTGGGACAGGACCACCACCGAGGGTGCGCCCGGCTCGTCGTCCTGCTCGTCGAAGATCCGCCCCGCCGCGGGGCGGGCACCGAGGGCGTGGAGAAGGGAGGTGGAGACGACGGCGGTGGTGAGCTGCTCGGGCGCCGCCTCGCCGGTGAGGGTCGTGCCGAGCGTATAGAAGGCTCCCAGCTCCGACAGGCTCTCCATCTCGTCCTGGAAGTGGAAGTAGCCGGCCACGCTGAGGCCCCAGCGGGCGCCTTCTCCCTGTCCGGGGACGGGGTGGTCCAGGCGCACCAGCCGGTTCGACTCGGGGTAGGGGAGGGGGCGCAGGACGACCGAGTCGACCACCGAGAAGATCGCCGCCGCGGCCCCGATTCCCAAGGCCAGCGTCAGCACCGAGATGCCGGTGAAGCCCGGCGTCCTGAGCAGGCCCTTCGCCGCCGTCCTCATCTCCGACGCCATCTCCCTCGCTCCCATCGTCATCCTCCCGTTCCCGTCTTCGTCGGTCAGTCTTCGCCGGAGGGCCGGTCCCAGCGCGCGGAGCACCTGCCGGCGGTACCACCGCCGCGCCCGGGCCACGCCCTCCTCGTGGGCGCGGACGGCGAACGCCTCGGCCAGGTCCCCGAGGATGGCCTCCCGGTCCCGGGCCGCCAGCGCCGCGGCCAGGAGCGCCTCGCTCCACCGCGGCGGGCCCACGCGGTTCACGGCCTTCGGGGCGCCAGCCCCGCCGCCTCCCACATCGCGTCCAGCATCCCCCTCGACTCGCGCAGGGCCGCCACGCCGGCGGGCTCGACGCGGAAGAGCTTCTTCGCCCGGCCCCCGCGCTCCGGCGTAGCCTCACCCAGGCGCGACCGCACCATCCCCTTCGCTTGCAGCCGATCGAGAGCCGAATAGACCGTGGGGACCGAGACCTCGCGCCCCGCCCGGGCCTCCAGCGTCTCCCGGACGTTCATGCCGTAGGCCTCGTCCTCGTCGAGGGAGAGGACCGCCAGCAGCACGAGCTGCTCGAACTCCTGCAGGTGGTCACCCCGTCCCATGGCGATCTTCCCGGTGCGGGTCATTTGATCGGCGTAAGCGATGATAGGGTCGTGCGCCGGAACGGGCAAGGGAGAACCGGAGCGGGGTCGGCCTCGTTCGGCCTCGACCCCGTCAGATCTCGTCGTCGGCGTCGAGCGTCAGTCCCGCGTGCACGGCACGCTCCATCGCGCGATCGAAGGAGCGGAGCAGCAGGAGGGAGGGCAGGGCGAGGCCCAGCAGGGCCAGGGCGGCCAGGGCACGCATCGTCGTCATCCCGGGGAAGGGAAGGCCCCCCGCCGGAGGGAAGGGCCTTCGTGCACGTCGGACTCGCCCGGGTATGCGGACCGACGCCGCCGCTCCGGACAGGCCGCCCCCGCCGGGGGCGACGGCCCCGGCCTCGTAACCGCGCCGCTCCGACCCCTACCTGTGTCGCCGCCGCCCGTCCCGCTCGGCGTTCACCTCGCGGATGAACTCGTCCAGGGCCTGCATCGTGGCCTCGGGCTCGATCCCGGTCCTCTGCAGGGCTTCCTCCACCGTCTCCGTCATGGCCGCCGTGAGCGCCGGAGAGAACCCGTCCGGTACCGTCTCCGGCGCGACCGCGTCGGGCGGGGGTGCGCTGGATTCGCCATCGACCGAAGTGGGCTGATCGAAGCAGCCCACCAGGGCCGTGGACGAGACGAGCAGCAGTGCCAGCCGTCTCACGGTCATCTTCCACCTCCCGCGTCCCGGGCCAGGAGGAGGACGCGCTTGAGGAGGATGTCCCGTTGGTTGTTGAAGCTGAGGGACCGGAGCTCACGCTGGAGGTCCTCGCCCAGGCGGCGGTCCGGTCCCTCGAGGGTCGGAACGAGCCGCCCGAGCGCGGGCAGCAGACGTCCTCCGAGTCGGGCCTGGACCGCGACCAGCCGGTCGTGGTTCCTCTGCAGCTCGTCCAGGGGGATCTCCTGCCGCCGGCGTGCGACGGGCTCCAGGAGGTTCCGCTGCTGCTCGTAGATCGGCTCCAGCTCGCCGATCACCCGCATGGCGACGTCGGCCGCCTCCCTCAGCGCCTCGGAATCCGCCGTCTGCGCGTTCTTCGCCGCTTCCGTCGCCGCTTGTACGGCCGGCAGGAGCAGGGCGACGAGCACGCCGATGATGGCGATGACCACCAGAAGCTCGATGAGGGTGAAGCCACCGTGGCCATGGACCGGCCTCTTCGTTCGTCGGCGTAGGGGGTGCGGCATCGGGTACCTCCTCGGAAGGGTGGGGTCGGAGCGTCGGCGGACAGCCGTGCGTCCGGCGGGCGCCCCGGGGGGGACACGGCCATGGTTCAATGCGCTCCCGCTTCGACGCAAGGAGATCGTCGGTCGCTCGACTCGCCCCGTTCGCCCGGTCGGGGTCGGGTCGGCGGGGATCACCGGCCAGGCCGCGACCGCCTCGTCCCCCGGCGCTCGACGGCGGCCAGGATCGCCTCTACCTCGCTCCGGACGAACGCGCCGCTCCGGGTGACGGCGTGGACGGGGTTCAGGCACGGCGGGCCGTGCGCGGGCTGCACCACGAGCACCCGCCCGTCGTCCAGCGCCTCACCCGCGCAGTCCAGGGGCACGACCGACAGACCCCGTCCGAGCGCCACCATCGCCACGACCTCCTCCAGCTCCTCGTAGCGTTGGACCGAGTGGATGCGGGAGGGCTGACGTCCGAAGTGGTGCTCGAACCACGCGCCGAAGACGTAGCTGGACTCCACGTAGGTCACGAAGGGCAGGGCCTCCAGATCCTCGGGTCGGCCCGGGCGCTCCACCGAGAGCCCGCGAGCGGGGGCGATCAGCGCCAGCTCCTCCCGGCACAGCTCCCGCACGTCGAGGTAGCTGGAGACCTTGGGTCGGTAGACGACCCCGAGCTCCGCCGCTCCGCTCTCCACCCGCTCGAAGACCTCCTCGGCGGTGTGGTAGAGGAGCTCCAGGGGAAGGTCCCGGAAGGGCTCGCCGGAGAGGACCGGGAAGAGGACGTAGCGGCCGAAGCCGCTCACCGCGGAGATCCGGATGGGCTCGCCCGGGGGGACGGGAACCTCGGCCAGCTCGGCCCGCAGCGCGTCGAGCTGGGTCAGGTAGCTGGCGCAGAAGGTGCGGAGGGCGCGCCCGGCGGCCGTGAGGATCATCCGGCGACCCGCCCGCTCGAAGAGCGCGACGCCCATCTCGTCCTCGAGCTGGGAGATGCGGTAGCTGACCGCGGGCTGGGTCACGCCCAGCGATTCGGCCGCGGCCCCGAAGGAGCCCTTCTCGACCACGGCCAGGAAGGTGGGGAGGAAGCGGGGATCCACGCCCATCCGTCTCAGCCTCCGCCGTCCAGCCCCAGCGCCGACCGGATGGCGGCGGGGTCGTAGACGCGTCCGGCCCGGATCACGCGGTGGATGTTCTCGAGGTCGGCGATGCGCTCGGCGGGGGCGCCGTCCACGATCAGGATGTCGGCCGCCTTGCCCGGGGCGAGACTTCCCCGGACGTCGTCCTCCCCCATGACGCGGGCCGGCACCCGCGTGGCCAGCCGGAGGACGTCGGGCGCGGGGATGCCGACCCGTTCGTAGAGGAGTAGCTCGGTCAGGTAGGAGGCGCCGTTGAAGCTGTCCGTGCCGGGAACCAGCGTCACCCCGGCGTCCCAGAGGCGCTTCAGCAGCCGTCCGTACGCTTCGGCGCCCGGGTCGGGCTCCTGGTCCTCCTCGAGATAGCGACGGCCCCCCATCCAGATGTTGAACGTGCCGTCGATCACCGTGCCCCGTTCCGCCAGGAGCTCGATCAGCGCGGTCATCCCGGGCCCGTCCACGTCGACGTTGGGCGCCACCGCCGCCGCCACCCCGGAGTAGGGGCGCATCTCGGGGAACCAGAGGGAGTCCGGGAAGAAGGTGGAGAAGAGGAAGGCCGCGTGGTTGATCTCGTCGTAGCCCAGCTCCACGGCGGCCTCGACGCTCATCCCCCGGGGCACGTGACCGCTCAGCCGCATGCCGCGCTCGTTCGCGGCCCGGGCGATGGTGGGCACCAGGTCGGGGTGGATCAGGTTGTACAGCTTGATCTGGCGGTACCCGAGCGAGTCGTAGCGGGCCACCCACGCCCAGGCTTCGGCCTCGTCCCGGACGATCACCTCGGTCGGCCCGGCCCAGAGGCCCGGTCCCTCCATGAAGCCGGCGAGGATCTGGCGGGGCGAGAGGATCGCGCCCGCCTCGGCCCGATCCCGGAGGGACACGGCCACGTCGAGGTCGGCCGCGAGATCCCGGACGGTGGTCAACCCGTTGGCGAGCTGGAGGGGTGCGCCCGCGAGCTCACTGGCGAGTACGCTGTGGCTGTGCATGTCCCACATGCCCGGCATGACCGTCATCCCGTCCGCGTCGATGACGGTCGCCCCCGGCGGGACCTCCACGCTGGCGGTGGGGCCCACCGCGGCGATCCGGGGGCCCTCGACGACCACGGTGGTTCCCGGCACCGTCCGACCGCTCTCCGCGTCGAACAGGTCTCCGTTGCGGATGACCACCGTCCCGGCCGGCGGCACCCGCATCTCCCGTAGCAGGTCCTCGGCCAGGCGATCCCGGTAGGCCCGCTCGGCGGCCCGCAGCACGGGGAGCGACGCCTCCGCACCGGGCCGGTGCGTGATGAACCACCCGACCTCGGTCGCGTACAGCTCCCCGGCCTCGTCGAGCCACACTCCCGTCGCCCAGGGTCCGCCGCTGTGGACCACCACGAAGCGGACGTCGGCCGCGCCTCCCCCCGACGTCACTACTTCCCGGGCCACCTCCTCGACCCGGAGCGTGTCCCCGTCCGGATCGACCCACGCCCCGTCCGGGCGGGCCAGGAGGAAGCGCGCCGCCCGGGCCGTCTCGAAGGGCGTGCCGAATCGCTGGAGGAACCCCACGGGGGCGTTCCCTCCTCCGGTCTCGAGCGTCTCCCCGACCTCGCCCGGCGTCCCGTTCCTTGACGTCGGCCCCGCCTCCACCCGGACGACCCGCCCGTCCTCGTCGAGCGCGTACCGCCCGAATGCCCAGCGGCCGCGATTCCGGTCGATGTGGGCGTAGCGCACGTCGATCTCGTCGTCGTCCCGGACCACGGTCATGCGTCCCGCCTCGCGCCCGTGGTTCGTGACCACGTAGACGGAGGTGTCCGGGGCGGGCGACGCGAGGGGCCGGGCGCCGCCACCGAGGACGGCGAGAAGCAGGAGACAGGTCATGGTGGAGATCCGGTGACGGGAGCCGGGTGTGGATGCGAGGGCATGGATAGACGGCCGGGGCGAGGGAGCGCCAGGGTCCCTTCCGCGTCGGGGCCCGGCCCACCCGGGGTCCCGACGGAGCCCGCTCCGTGCGTCGTTCGGGTCGATCTCGCCCGGAACTCCTTGCCAACCCCAGGAAACGCGTTGCCGGTCGACGCGTCCGGAGCGTTCGGCCCCCGGATTCCGTCATGTCTCTCAAGTCCATGTCGAATAGCGACTTGCGAGATATCACGATCGCATGGAAGCGCGGGCGCAACGCTTGCACGGGCAGCGCGACGCGCGGAAGACGGGTCGCGGCAGCCGGCGCCTCGGCCCCTCGCCGCGGCGATCCCCGACGTCGGCCCGGACCGGCCGGGAGACTCATCGACAACGACGGCAGCGAGGCGGCATGGGACTGTTCGAGAGGATGCGCAGGAGCGTCGGGGGCAACGACATCGGCATGGACCTGGGGACCGGCAACACGCTGATCCACGTCCGCGGCTACGGTGTCGTGGTGAACGAGCCCTCGGTGGTGGCGATGAGCCGGGAAGGGGGTGAGGTCGTGGCCATCGGGCTGGAGGCCAAGCGCATGCTCGGCCGCACCAACCCCGACGTCGAAGCGATCCGACCGATGCGAGGCGGGGTCATCGCGGACATCGACGTGGCGGAAGTGATGATCCGGGAGTTCCTCCGGAAGGCCACCGCCAAGCGCCTCATCCGCACCAAGCCGCGCATGGTGATCGGCGTCCCCTCCGGGATCACCGACCTGGAGCGCCGGGCGGTCAAGGCGGCTGCCTTCGCCGCCGGTGCCCGTGAGGTCCACCTCCTGGCCGAGCCCATGGCCGCCGCCATCGGCGCGGGCCTGCCGGTCACCACCCCGACCGCCTCCATGGTCGTCGACATCGGCGGTGGGAGCACCGAGATCGCCGTCATCAGCCTCGGCGGCATCGTGTCCGACGCCTCCATCCGGGTCGCGGGCGACCGCCTCGACCGGGAGATCGCCAGCTTCGTCCGGAAGAAGTACAACCTGCTGATCGGGGACGGGACGGCCGAAGAGGTGAAGATGCGGATCGGCAGCGCCTGGCCGGTGGACGGCGTCCATCCCATGGAGGTCCGCGGGCGGGACGTGGTGACGGGGATTCCGCGCACGATCGTGGTGGACCCCGAGGACGTCCGGGAGGCGATCTCCGAGGCCGTCCAGCAGATCACCGACGCGACCCTGAAGGCGCTGGAGAAGACGCCGCCCGAGCTCGCCGGTGACATCGTGGATCGTGGGATCACGATGACCGGCGGGGGCGCTCTCATCCGCGGCCTGGGCGAGCGACTCGCCGAGGAGACGAACCTCCCGGTCCGGGCCGACGAGGATCCGCTGGGCAGCGTCGTCCGCGGCACGGCCATGGTGCTGGAGCAGACCTCGGAGCTGCAGGGGGTGCTGGCGGCCTGAGACCGGCGACGGCGGCTCCCCGGCCGCCCGGCCGCGGCGGACGCCCCGCCCGATCGATCGGCTACGGGGAGGCCGCCCGGCGGGCACGCCGCCACTGGACGAAGGCGAGCCCCCACCCGATCAGTGCCAGCAGCAGCCCGACGCCGAGCCCCTGGACGAAGGGGATGTTGCCGAGCCCGGTGTCGATGTCGTGTCGGTGGTTCCAGATCTCCACGATCTTGCCGTCCTGGAAGCGGAAGACGTTGATGATCGGGATCCGCTCGCGGCCCCCCAGGAGCCGGAAGCGGAGCGACGTCGGACGGAAGTCCCACTGCCACCGGGTCGCGACCAGGTCGCCCTGGGCGATCTGGAAGTCGATGGAGCCCCCCATCTCTCCCTGGGCGCGGAAGAAGTCCGCGATCTCCTTCTGTCGGACTCCGGGCTCGACGACGCCCTTCGTGTCGCCGATGTCGTGCACGACGTACTCGTCGGCGACGTAGCGGTCCCATCGGTCGGTCCGGTCCGAGAACCAGAGGTCCTCGTAGAACGCCCTCGCCAGGTCCGCGTTGCGCTTCTCGACGGAGTCCGCCGCCATCCCGGTGGGCGCGACGGACTCCGGCCGTTCCATCCCCTGTCCCTGCGCGCGTCGAGCGTTCAGGGGGCCCGCGGTCAGGCCCGCCATCAGGAGCGAAGCCAGGAGTCCGAGCGCTTTCGACGACTGCATGGTGCCTCCCTTCGACTGTTCCCGTGCTGCGACCGCCCGTAACTTGACGGGAACGACTCAACCCTCCCTCAACGCCTCCTCAATCGCCCCGATGGTTCGACTCACCGCCCTGGGTGGCCTGGCGCTCCTGGGCGAGGAAGGGCCCGTTGCCGGCGCCGCGGGACGGGGTCGCAACCTGGCCCTGATGGTGCTCCTCGACCGGGCGGGCGAAGCCGGCACGAGCCGCGACAAGCTGGCCGCCTTCCTGTGGCCCGAGAGCGACCGGTCCCGATCTCGCCACTCCCTCGACCAGGCGCTCTACACGTTGCGCCGGGCGTTGGGAAGGGAGGTCATCGTCTCCGTCGCGGGCGGACTGGCGCTGGACAGGGAGCGCTGCGATAGCGACGTCTCAGCGTTCCTGCGAGCCCTGGACGAGGGGTCGCCACGTCGCGCCGTGGAGGTCTACGGCGGACCGTTCCTCGACGGATTCCACCTGTCGCGCGCGCCGGAGTTCGAGCGCTGGGTCGACGGCGAGCGGGGAGCGCTGGAGCGGCGCTACGCCGGCGCCCTGGAGCAGGTCGCGCGCGATGCGGGGAAGACGGGAGAAGACCGGCTCGCCGTCGATCACTGGCGCCGCCTGGCCACGGTGTCCCCCCTCAGCTCGCGGGTCACCCTCGAGTTGATGCGCGCCCTGGAGCGGGCGGGAGACCGGACGAAGGCCCTGGAGGCGGCCCGGGTGCATGCCGCTCTCGTGGGGGAGGAGCTGGGCGCCGAGCCGGATCCGTCGGTGGTGGCGTACGTCGAGGAGCTGGAGCGCGGCCCCGGCGGGGGGGCCGGGGGGGACGACACGGCAGCGGCGGTCGGTGGCGTGGGGCCTCGTTCCGGACCCGCGCCCGGCGGGGTCGCGGCCGCGGGAGCCGGCGAGGCGCCCTCGGGGCCCCGGCGGTCCGGTGGATCGCGGACCTCGGGCGCGTGGGTGGCGGTGGCCGTGGCGATCGTCCTCTCTCTCGCGGCCGGTGTCGTCGCCACGCGGCGGGCCCCGGCCCGGGAGGCTCCCCCGAGGGTCGGAGTGGCGGCCTTCGAGAACCGCACGGGCGATCCGTCGCTCGATCCCCTGGGTCGGATGGCGGCCGACTGGGTGGGCGAGGGGCTCGTCCGGACGGGACTGGTGGCGGTCGTGGGTCCCGACGGCTCCATGGCGGACGTGGCGAGCGTCGTGGAGGGCCGCCTCTACCGGACGGGCGACAGCCTGTGGCTGCAGGCGAGCATTCGTCGCCCGTCGAGCGGCGTGCTCCTGCGGGCGCTGGACCCGGTGGCCACCGACGCGGCCGATCCGGCGGGGGCTCTGGAACCGCTGCGCCAGCGCGTGCTCGGTGCCATGGGGATCCTGTACGATCCCCGCATCGACGCGTGGGCGGAGGGCACGCTCCGGCCGCCGTCCTACCCGGCGTACGTGGAGTTCGCGGCCGGGATCGAACGGTACGGCGCGCGTGATCTCCCGGGCATGGCCGAGCACTTCGAGGGCGCCGTCCGCCTGGACCCGGACTACCTCACGGCGAGGCTCTGGCTGGCGTGGACCGCCTCCCTCGCCGGCGACTGGGCCCGGGCGGACTCGATCGCCAGGGGACTCCGCGCCGACCGTGACCGCATGTCTCCGGTCGAGCGGGCCTGGCACGACCGCCAGCTCGCCCTCTACGCCGGCGACAACCAGCGCTCCTACGAGGCGGCCGTGCGCATGGCGGAGCTCGCGCCCCGCTCGGGCTGGATCGTCGCGCTGGCTGACGCGGCCCTCGCCGTGAACCGGCCGCGGGAGGCGATCGTGGCGTTGGAGGAGGCGGGGATGGAGGCCCTCGGGCCGGTGCGGGATCACGGCGCGTCGCTGCTCGCGTTCGCGTACCACGTGGTGGGCGAGTACGAGCGAGAGCTCGAGCTGACCGACGAGACCGTGGAGGCGATCGGGTTGGACTGGGACTTCAACGGTCCCGGCGTGCGGGCGCTGGCGGCGCTGGGCCGGGTGGACGCGCTGGAGTCCCGTCTCGACGAGCTCCGGAACGTGCCGGCGTCGCCCTACGGGGGCCCGAGGGGGCCCGCCTCGCTCCTGGCGGCGGCCGCGGAGCTGCGGGTGCACGGCCATCCGGAGCAGGCCGACGCGGTCGTCGACCGGGCCCTGGAGATCGACCGGTCCCTGGAACGCGGCTCGCCCTCCGGGGCGTCGGCGTCGACGGCCGAGCGTTCGGCCGCAGGCTGGTCCCGGGTACGGCTCCTGTACGAGGTGGGTCGCTGGGAGGAGGCGTCCCGGGAGCTGGAGGGGCTGTCCCCCGACCCCGGCGACCACCGGTGGGCGGCGCTGAGGGCCCTGGTGGCGGCGCGGCTCGGCGACGAGG
>JASFUL010000072.1:0-15126 GCA_050050315.1 Gemmatimonadota bacterium | reverse complement strand
AGCTTCTCGGAGAAGAGGAAGTCACTGCCGGCCCGGAGCAGGTCCGGCAGGATCAGGACGTCCAGGATGCGCTCGCCGAGCCCGGCTTCGGGGGCCCCCTCGCCCCCCTGCTCGTTCAGGGTCGCGATACCGACCTCCAGGGACGGATGGGGGCGGGCCGAGAGCTTCACTCCCACCAGCTTGGACCCGGGGAAGCGCTGATCCTCCCGCCCGAGGTCCGCCAGGAACACCGTCCCGTGGACCGGCCCGAGGACGCCGAGGAGCCACGGCATCCGGAAGGGGCGCTCGGTGGAGACCTCGACCATGTCGAACGGGCGCGGGTTCAGCGAGATCAGGAGGCCGTCCCGGGGACCCTGCCCCCAGAAGGCGGATCGCCGCCCCGCGACGAGCGACAACCGACCCAGGACGATGCGGCCATAGAGGGACTGGGCCACCACGTCCTTCCCGTCGGAGGACGGGAGGATCAGGGCCCGCGCCTCGTCGCCGAGGGCCACGGCCCCCTGCGACGCGAAGGCGGCGCGAGCCCGCGGCCGGACGTAGGCGGCCAGGAAGTCCGTCGGTCGGGCCGACCCGGCCACCTCCACGCCGAGCGTCGCGCCGCGCACCACGCTCCGCCCCTGCCGGTACGCCACCAGCGGGTTGGTGCGGTCCTCGATCCACTCGAGGTTCGGAGGCGTGCGGCGCGCCGGGCTGTCGGTCCAGGTACCGTCGACCCGGACCTCCCTGAGACCCACGCGTCCACCCGCCCCGAGCTCCCCGAAGCGCCGTCGGAGGCGCCCGAGGATCCGCGATCCGCCGCGGTGCGCCGGGGACCCCGATTCCACCTCTTCCCCCAGGCGCTCCTCGAGGGAGTCCACGAGCAGGGCGAACGTCGCCTCCGACCACGGACGCTGACCCATCACGACGGGGCCGCCCCCCACGAGGGCCAGGAGGCGTTCCACGTCCAGGTAGGCGGGATCGGTGAGCGGCACGTGGACGGTGGCCTGCGAGGCCGCCGCGCCGGGCGCGAGGAGCAGGAGCAGCAGCGCGTACGCCCCGGAGCGGAAGGTCATCCACCGGCCTCCCACCGCCGGACGAGGTTGCTGCTGAAGAGGGGGTGGCGGTCCCGGGGGAGGATGCCCCTGCCGACGGCGTCCTTGGCGGCGTACAGCTTTCCCCCGACGCGCGCCAGCAGGTCGTCGTAGCTGCGACAGAGCGCCCGCAGCCGGTCGAGGCGGCCCGGCCGGACCGGAATGTCCAGGGCCAGGGAGAAGCCGTCGACGCTGTAGCTGGCGACGAAGTCGTCCGCTCGATGACGCTTCACGACGCCGAGCCAGGCGTGGACGCCCAGACGATGCTGGAGCGCCAGCGCCTCCCGATACGCCCGGCGCGCCGCCTCCCGGGGGACGAAGAGCTGGTACTGGATGAGTCCGTGGGGTGCGTAGACACGCTTCCAGCCGGGGACGTAGTCGAGGAGGAAGTGGAAGGCCGCGTGGCTCTGGACGTAGCGGTGACCGTGGCGCAGACGGCCGGCCAGGAAGCGCCCCGTGTTCAGGAAGCGCATGCCCGGGTCGTTGGCCAGGGGACGGAGTCCCATCCACGCCATGTCCCGGGGGACCACGCCCAGGAGGCGCGAAGGGAGGTCCTGGTCTTCCAGGCTCAATCCCTTCCCTCCCAGCGCGTGGTCGGGCGGAAGGTGATCCGCGAAGTGGAGGATCCCCCGTCCCGCGCGCTTTTCCGGCAGACAGTCGATCCAGGCGACCGCGTAGGCCGCGCCCGGAGCCCGCTCCTCGAGGACGTCGAGCGTCTCCACGATGTCGCGGGTGTTGAGGGACTCCACCTCCAGGTAGCCGCTGTGGACGCGCTGGAGCCGGAGCGTCACGTCGGTGACGGTCCCGGTGAGGCCCTGGGCACCGACGACGCGTCGGATCTCGGCCGGCCGCTCCGCCGCGGTGAGGCGCTCCAGCGTTCCGTCCCCCCGCACGACGGAGAGCGAGACCACGTGCTCGCCGATGGAGCCCTTCACGAGCTGGTTCTTCCCGTGGATGTTCATCCCCACGGCGCCACCCAGGGTCACCTCCATGGTGCCGGGCACCACGGGAGGCCACCATCCCAGGGGAAGCACCGTCCTCCAGAGCTCCCGCATGGTGGTCCCGGCCCTGGCGCGCACGTTCCCCCGCTCCGGATCGAAATCGACGATCCCGCCCAGGCGGGTGGTCAGGAGGGTGGCTCCCCCCTGGTTCAGGGCCGCGTCCCCGTAGGAGAGTCCGCTCCCCCGCGCCACCACCGTGAGCCCCCGCCGTCGCGCGTCGGCGAGGGCCACGATCACCTCTTCTTCGTTGCCGGGGCGGTAGACGCGGGACCGTGCGTGGCACGCCATGCCCCATCCGTGCTGCCCTTCCAGCCGTGAGCGCGGCGGTCGGGCAGCCCCGGTCGCACCCGTGACCGGCCCGGGGGACCGCCTCGGCGAGCCGGACTCCTTCATGCCGGGGCGATCCGCTTGTAGAGGAAGCGCGGGGTCAACCTGAGAGCCAGCGCCACCAGGCCCCACCAGCGGGGGACGAAGAAGGACTCGCTCCCCCGCGCCAGGCGGTCCGCGATGATCCGGGCCGCCCGCCCGGGGTCGACGGCGAGGGGCGATCCGGACGACTCCGCCGGCAACATCCGGGTCCTCACCCACCCCGGCTTGGCGGTGCTCACCCCGATCCCGGACCCGTGCAGGCGGTGGCGGAGTCCCTCGAGGTACTCGTGGAGGGCGGCCTTGCTGGCGCAGTACGCGGGAGCCCCCTTCCGGCCCCTCTCGCCGGCCATGGATCCGATGGCCGCCAGGCGCCCGCCCCCCACCGAGCCCATGTGGTCGGCTCCGAGCTCGAGCCAGCGCACGGCCCCTTCCACGTTCACGTCCAGGATCGACGATACGGCGTCCAGGCGCGACCGGAGATCGTGCTCGGGGGGCATGACGCCGGCACAGTAGACGAGGAGGTCGAGCTGCCCGAGGGCCTTCACGATGGATTCGAAAGCCGGAGCCGCGGCCTCGGCGTCCGCCACGTCGCACACGGCGCCCTCCACCACGCCTCCGTCGACTCCGGTCCGGAGCTCTCCCACGACGCGCTCCAGCTTCAGGGCGTCCCGGCCCACCACCCCCACCCACCACCCGCGCTCGAGGTACTCCCGGGCGAGGGCCCGCCCGATCCCGTCGGTGGCACCCACCAGCACGACCCGCTTCACAAGGCCAGCCCCACGGTGAGTCCCAGGACGAGGAGCACGGCGTAGCTCGCCGCGTCCCGCAGCGCGAACAGGAGGGGATCGTCGTGGACCTCACCCCGTCCCGCGAGCAGCCAGACCCGGCCCAACCAGTAGAGGAGCACCGGGAGCCCCAGCCAGAGGACGTCCGGTCGAGCGTAGAGGCTCGACACCTCGCCTCCCGAGATGTACAGGCAGTAGACCAGCGCGCTGGCCACCGCCGACGCGGTGCCCAGTCCCATCAACACCGGCCCGTCCCGGGACTCCCATCCCCTCCCGGCGAGATTCGTGGCCTCCCCGTCGTCGTCGGATGCCTCCGACCCGGCACCGGGGCTCGACGTACCCAACGTCTCCACGAACCGCTTGAGCAGGGCCAGCGACAGGAACAGGAAGATGCTGAAGGCGAGGAACCACCGGGAGAGCGGGACGGTGACCGCCGCGGCGCCGGCGACGACCCGAACCGTGTACAGCGCAGCGAGCACGACGACATCGAGCACTACCACCCGCTTGAGCCAGAAGGAGTACGCGGTCGTCACGACCAGATAGGCCAGCCAGGCCTGCAGAAAGCCCCCCGGCAGGCGGAGCGCGAGGAGGAGGGAGAGGACGGCGGCCCCGGCCATGCCCACCAGGGCCGCTCCCCGGCCGATCTCACCCGCGGCCAGAGGCCTCTTCCGCTTCACCGGATGGGCCCGGTCGTGTTCCAGGTCCACCATGTCGTTGAGCAGGTAGACCGCCGACGCCAGGAGCGAGAAGGAGACGAACGCCCCGGCCAGGCGCGCAACGGTGTCCGGGTCGGGTCCGAGGTGCGCCGCCAGCGCCGGCAGCAGGATCAGGCCGTTCTTCGCCCACTGGTGGACCCGGACGGCCCGGATCCAGGTCGCGAGGCTCTTCACGGCCGGTGGGGGAGCCGCCCGGGGCGGTGTCGGCGACCCGCGCGCGTAGCACGGCCCACCCCCACCTCCGGGCGGGCGCCGGTCACCGGGATCGGTCGTCGTCGAGTCACGGAGTCGGGGTCGTGGGGCGTTACGCGCGAAGCGACGGTCCAAGATAAGGGAGCGGGGAGGGGGCGCGCACCGCCGGGGCGATCTCCCTCACGGGCCGGACCCGTCCGCGGGCTCTCCCCGCCCCAGGTGCTCGGCGACTACCCGGACGAGCCCGTCCACCGTCTGCTCCCGAGCCACCGCGGCGACCGTGTACCCGAGCCCCTCGGCCGCCGCCGCCGTGACCGTCCCGATGACCGCGGCGGGGACCCGGAGGGCCTCCTCCCCCACGGCCGCGAGGAAGTTCTCCGCCGTGGACGGCGACGTGAAGGTGAGCAGGTCGATCCGGCCCCCCGAGAGGGCACGACGCAACGCCTCGACGGGCTCCGGCTCCGGGGGGACGGTCCGGTAGGCCACCACCCGCTCCACCCGGGCCCCGAGGCCCTCCAGTCCGACCGGGAGGGTGTCCGCGGCCGCCTCGGCCAGCGGGAGCAGGATCCGGCGGCCGCGGACGTCCGCCGACGAGCGGAAAGCCCGGAGGAGCCCCTCCGCCGAGTACTCCTCCCCCGGAGCCAGGTCCACCTCCCGGCCGAGCAGGTCGACGACGGCCGCCGCCGTGGCCGGTCCCACGGCCGCCACCCGGGGGCCGTCCTCCCCGGGGCGGTCCCCGGCCGGCAGGATCGGCCCGGCGCGGGTGAACGCGCGGACTCCCGCCGTCGACGTGAAGACGATCCAGTCCCAGGTCGCCGCGGCCGCCGCGGCCCGTTCGAGAGGTTCGGGGTCCTCCGGCCCCACCACCTCGAGGGTCGGGAGGTGGATGCTGTCGATCCCCCGCTCGCGGAGGGCGGCGATCATCCCGGGCGCCCGGTCGCGGGGCCGGGTCACCACGACGAGGGGACGGCCGGAAGCGGGCGCGCCCTCCCCTTCCGGGCGCCCGGGGACCGCGCCAGGCGGCTCGGCGGCCCGCTCCCTCATCGATCGGCCGACCCGGACGACGGAAGCCCCCCGGCCCGGGGGGCCGCGGGGGCTCCTCGCCTCGGAGAGGCGCGCGCCACGCCGACCGGTCCGGTCAGTCGGCTGTCTTCACCGGGGGCGCCTTCGTGATCTTGCCGGCCGAGATGCACGACGTGCACACCCGGACGCGGCGACGGTTGCCGTCCTCGTCGATGATCCGCGCCCGCTGGAGGTTCGGGAGCCAGCGACGCTTCGTCCTGTTGTTCGCGTGGCTCACGTTGTTCCCCGTCCTGGGGCCCTTGCCACACACGTAACACACTCGAGCCATGGTTCCTTCTCGTTGAACTCGTTGAAGCCTGTCGGGTCGCTCGGACGGCCGCGCCCCCGGTCCCGTTCCGTCGCCGGGCTCAGTCTCCGTCCGGACCGCCTCCGTCCGCATCCTGGCCACCCTCACCGCCGCCAGCCGGCGGCTGGCCACCGCGGATCCGGCTGGCCTGGATGAAGTGGGTGGCGAACTCGACCAGCGGCCTGTCGGCTTCGCTGATCGTCCCGGCGTTGGACCAGGCGCCGACGATGCTGTCGGTCATGGCGAGCACCGTCCCCGTGACCACCACGTCGCCCACGGGCATCCGGCGTCCCTCGGCGACGAGCGCCGAATCCATCTTGACGAGGAAGGGCGACTGGGGCAGGTCCAGGAAGAACGCCTGCGACCCCACGGCACCGGCGACGGGCGCGTCGATGCGGACGCTCTGCCCCTCGTAGTTGGCCGCGTTGAGCCGGAGCTCGTCCGGGGTCACGGGGACCGCCGCCATCTCCATGGAATCCGCCTGCTCGGCGACCGTGTCATCGCCCTCCTGCATCGCCACCTCCTCGGTACCCTCGCTCGTGAGCCCGAGCCACGCGAGGAAGCCCGCCATCAGGAGGAAGCTCAGGATCATGAGGACGGGCGCGAAGTTGGCCGCCCCTCGCCGCGCTCCGGTGTCGGTCATGGGTGTCTTCTCTTCCCGTTCAGAGTCGTAGCCGGTTCCTCCGGGCCCACTCTACTCGACGAGCTCGATGAGCGCCATCTCCGCGGCGTCGCCCTTCCGCGGGCCGAGCTTCAGGATGCGCGTGTAGCCACCCGGGCGATCCGTGAATCGCGGACCCACCTCCTCGAACAGGGCCCCCACGACCCGGCGGTCGCCGAGCTTGCGGATGGCCAGGCGCCGAGCGTGCAGGTCCCCCCGCTTGGCCAGGGTGATCAGGCGCTCGGCGAAGGGCCGGAGCTCCTTGGCCTTCGCCGTGGTGGTCTCGATCCGGCCGTGGGTGAAGAGGTTGGCCGCCAGGTTGCGGAGGGTCGCCTTCCGATGACTGGGGCTACGGGAGAGCTTTCTCCCCTTCTTGCGGTGGCGCATGGGTCGTCGTGTCCAGCTCTGGATCTCGATTCAGCAACGCGCCCCCGAGGGCTCCGGGACGGCGCGAGCTCGTGATGTCGGGGCTACTCTTCGGCCTCGGCGGTCTCGGCGTCAGCCTCCTCCTCCACGAAGTAGAGCTGGCCGCCCTCGCTCTCCTCCAGCTTCATCCCGAACCGGAGGCTGTGCTCGTCGAGGAAGTCGGAGATCTCCTTCAGGCTCTTCTTGCCGAAGTTCTCGATCGCGAGCATCTCGTCCTCGGTCTGCTGCACGAGGTCGCCCAGCGTCCGGATGTTCTCCTTCTGCAGCGAGTTGCGGGAGCGGACCGACAGCTCCGCCAGGTCCTCGATGGGACGGGCGAAGAGGTCCTGGAGCCGCTCGGGAACCGGCACCGCGCCCGGAGGCGTCTGCTGCGGGATGCCGCCCTCGCCGAAGTAGAGCATGTACTCGAGGTGCTTGCGCACCATCTCGGCGGCCTGTCCGACCGCGGTCTCGGGGTCGACCGATCCGTCGGTTTCCACGTGCAACGTCAGGCGGTCGAAGTCCGTCCGCTGGCCCACGCGGGTCTCTTCGACGGTGAAGTTGGCGCGGCGCACCGGGTTGTAGATCGAGTCGATCCGGACCAGATCCACCGGGGCTCCCCTCGGGACCTCGTGGGCGTCCGAGAGCACGAAGCCCCGGCCCTTGTCCACGTACAGCTCGATGTTGAGCTCCCGGTCCTCCTGGAGGGTCAGCAGATGGTGCTCTTCGTCCAGGACCTCGACGCCGCCGGGGGCGGTGATCATGCCCGCCGTCACGGGGCCGGCGCTCTCGGCCTTGATCTCGAGCGTCGCCTCCTCGACGTCGTCGTCCAGCATGACCACGAGGGACTTGAGGTTCTGGATGACCTGGTGGACGTCCTCCACCACCCCCTGGATCGTCTGGTGCTCGTGGACGACCCCGTCGATCCGGAAGCCCCAGACCGCGGCGCCCCGTAGCGAGGACAGGAGGACCCTGCGCACGGAGTTTCCGAGCGTGTGCCCGAAACCCCGCTCGAGCGGCTCGATGACGAACCGGGCGGACTTCCCGTCCTCGGAAGTCTCGACCACCTCGATACGCTCGGGAAGGACCAGTCCGGTCAGATCTATCTCCACTCCTACCTCCTCGTGCTTCGGATCCTCTGGCCGCCGACCACGCGGTCGGGGCTTCGCTCTACTTCGAGTACAGCTCGACGATGAGCTGCTCCTGGAACGCCGCCGAGATCTCCTGGCGCTCGGGCTCGCGGACCATGCGGCCCACCCGGGCCTTCTCGTCCAGCGCCAGCCACTCGGGCAGGGACGGCCGCGTGCGCGACTCGAGGCTGGACGCGACCACGTCCGAGTTCCGGCTCCGCGCCTTGATGGCCACCTCGTCGCCCGGCTTGACCATGTAGCTCGGCACGTCCACGATGCGCCCGTTGACCTCGACGTGGCGGTGGCGGACCAGCTGGCGCGCCTGGCTCCGGCTGGCCGAGAACCCCATCCGGAAGACGATGTTGTCCAGACGGGACTCGAGGAGCACCAGCAGCGTCTCGCCGGTGACGCCGGTCATCTGGTTCGCCCGCTCGAACAGGTTCCGGAACTGCTTCTCGTGCAGCCCGTAGGTCCGCTTGACCTTCTGCTTCTCCCGGAGCTGGTTCGCGTACTCCGACTGCTTGCGGCGCCGAGCCTGAGCGGGGCCGTGCTGACCGGGAGGGTACTGCCGCCGGTCGACGGGGCACTTCTCGGTGTAGCACTTCTGCCCCTTCAGGAAGAGCTTCTGCCCTTCCCGACGGCAGAGCTTGCAGACGGGTCCGGTATGACGAGCCATCCTCTATTCCTCGGTCTCTGTCTCTCTGCCGGCCTCAGACCCGCCGCTTCTTGGGCGGGCGACAGCCGTTGTGGGGAAGGGGGGTCACGTCCTGGATGGACGTCACCGTCAGGCCGGCGCTGGCGAGGGCCGAGATCGCGGACTCGCGACCGGAGCCGGGGCCCTGCACGCGCACCTTCACCCGCTTGACGCCCATGGCCACCGCCTCGCGGCCCGCCTGCTCGGCGGCCACGGTCGCGGCGAACGGGGTGGACTTCTTCGAGCCCTTGAACCCCGCCTTGCCGGCGCTGGCCCACGTGACCGTGTTCCCCTTGGTGTCGGTGATGGTCACGATGGTGTTGTTGAAGGTCGCCTGGATGTGGGCCACGCCCTCGGCCTCCACGACCTTCTTCGTCTTCCTGCGGGTGGACCTGGACTTGTCCTTCGCCACGTTATCCTTCCTTCGACGGTTTCAGCGAAATGCGGATGCGGCGACCGGGGCGAGCCCTCGACGCCGCATCGCTCTGCCGTGCATCCCCGGTCCGGCGCGCGCTCGTCGCGGGCCCCCGGGGAGGAACGCCCTACTTCCTCGGAGCCTTCTTCTTCCCCGCCACGGCCCGCGCCGGCCCCTTCCGGGTCCGCGCGTTCGTGTGGGTGCGCTGCCCACGGACGGGAAGGCCCCGGCGGTGGCGCAAGCCCCGGTAGCATCCGATGTCCATGAGGCGCTTGATGTTCATGGACACTTCGGTCCGCAACGCGCCCTCGACCTTGTACTTGCTCTCGATCTCACGACGGAGGCGGTTCACCTCCTCGTCCCCGAGGTCCTGGGTGCGGAGATCGGGGTCGACGCCCGTCGCCTCGATGATCTTCCGGGCCCGGGTGCGACCGATCCCGAAGATGTAGGTGAGGGCCACCTCGATCCGCTTGCCCCGCGGGAGATCGACGCCTGCGATACGTGCCATCGTCTTCCCTATCCTTGACGCTGCTTGTGCTTCGGATTCCGGGTGCAGATGATCCGCACCACTCCACGGCGGCGGACCACCTTGCAGTGCTCGCAGATCGGCTTGACGCTGCTTCTGACCTTCATGATTCGACTCCGGGAGATCCGTTTCCGGCAGAGCTTTGCATTATAACGAAGCGCCAACGCCTGCTCAAGACGGTGGCGGCCAATTCACTCACCGACCCGTCCGGCCTCGGAGGCCGGGGCCACGGCGGTCGCGCCCCGGGCCGTCAGGATCCGGGGGCCGTCGTCGGTGACGGCGACCGTGTGCTCGAAGTGGGCCGACCGCGACCCGTCGGTGGTCACGACCGTCCACCGGTCCTCGAGGGTGCGGATGTGCTCCGAGCCGGTGCTCAGCATCGGCTCGATGGCGATGACCAGGCCCGGCCGCAGGATCGGACCGTATCCCCTCCGCCCGACGTTGGGCACCTGGGGGTCCTCGTGCACGTCCCGCCCCACGCCATGGCCCACCAGGTCCCGGATGATCCCGAGCCCCGTCCCGTCGACCGTGTCGACGACCGCCGCACCGATGTCCCCGACGTGGTTGCCGGGCTGCGCGGCCTCCACGGCCGCGTCCAGGGCACGGCGGGTCACGGCGAGGAGATGGTCCGACGCCTCGTCGACCTCCCCCACCGGGAACGACCAGGCCGAGTCCGAGCACCACCCGTCGAGCTTCACGCCCACGTCGAGGGACACGATGTCCCCCTCGTGGAGGACCCGATCGCCCGACGGGATGCCGTGCACGATCTCCTCGTTGAGGGAGATGCACACGCTCCCGGGAAAACCGTAGAGCCCCTTGAACGCGGGCACCGCACCGGCGTGCGAGCGGATGTAGCCGTCGGAGAACTCGTCGAGCTCACGGGTCGTGAGGCCCGGACGGATACGGTGTTCCACCTCCTCGAGCAATCCGGCGATGATCGCCCCGCCCCGGGCGATGATCTCGATCTCGGCCGAAGTCTTGAGGTTGATCACGTCTCGCCCGCGGGCTCCGCCTCGGCGACAGCGGTGCGGAGGTCGGCGGCGACGTCGTCCACCGCCCGCTCGCCGTCCACCCCGACCAGGGGGGCGTCGTGGCTCTCGTAGAACTCGATCAGCGGCTCCGTCTGCTCGCGGTAGACCTCGAGCCGGTTCCGCACCGTCTCCGGCTTGTCGTCCTCCCGGTGCACGAGCTCGCCGCCGCACCGATCGCAGCGCCCTTCGGTCGCGGGCGGGTTGGAGTAGACGTTGTAGACCGCTCCGCACTCGGGACAGCTCCGCCGCCCCGACAACCGCTTCACGAGGACCTCGTCGTCGGCCTGGAGGACCACCACGCGATCCAGTCGGCGCCCGAGGTCCGTCAGGAGCTCGTCCAGCGCGGTCGCCTGGGGCACCGTCCGGGGAAAGCCGTCGAAGACCACGCCACCTCCCCCCAGCTCGTCGAGCTCTTCCCGCACCATGCCGAGGATCACGCCGTCCGGCACCAGCTCGCCCGCGTCCATGTACTCCTGGGCGCGCGCCCCGAGGGACGTGCCCTCCCGCCGGTGGGCCCGCAGGAGATCGCCGGTGGAGAGGTGCCGCCACCCCATGGTGTCGGCGAGGCCGACGGCCTGGGTTCCCTTTCCGACCCCCGGGGGGCCCAGGAGGATCACGATCATGTCATTCTCCGTCCGGTCGTCTCGATGACCCCGTGCGCTACATGTAGCGCTGGCGGCCCCGCATCTTCACCCGCCCCTTCTTCATGAACCCGTCGTAGTGGCGCACGAGCAGGAGCTGCTGGATCTGCTGCACGGTGTCGAGCCCCACGCCCACCACGATGAGCAGGCTCGTGCCGCCGAAGAAGAAGGTCTGGATGCTGAAGATGTCGAAGATCCAGAACGGCAGCAGCGCGATCAGCGCGAGGTAGATCGAGCCGGGCAGCGTCACGCGGGTCAGCACGCGGTCGATGTACTCCGCCGTGCGCGTCCCGGGCTTCACGCCCGGCACGAAGGCCCCCTGCTTCTTCAGGTTCTCGGCCAGGTCGACGGGGTTGAAGATGATGGCCGTGTAGAAGTACGTGAAGAAGAGGATCAGCAGACCGTACGTCACGTAGTACACCCAGTTGTTGGGCTGGAACAGGTCCGCCATCCCCTGGAGGAACGGCAAGCTGCTGAAGGCGGCCACCGTACCCGGGACGATGATGAAGGACTGGGCGAAGATGATCGGCATCACGCCCGCCGAGTTCACGCGGAGGGGGATGAAGCTCTTCTGTCCCTCCCGGATCCGCCCGCGGCCCACGACCTTCCTGGGGATCTGAACCGGGATCTTCCGCGCCGCCATGGTCATGGCCACGACCCCGGCCGTCACGCCGACGACGACCGCCAGCAGCGCCCCCAGGCTGAAGAAGCCGATCTCACCCAGCATGAACGACTCCCACGTGCGGGCGACGGCCGCCGGGAAGCCCTGGATGATGGAGAAGAAGATGAGCAGGCTCATCCCGTTCCCCACGCCCCGCTCGGTGATCTGCTCTCCCAGCCACATCACGAACACCGCGCCGACGGTCAGCGCCATCACGGTCGTGAAGGTGAAGAGGAAGCCGGGCTCCCGGACCGCGCCCTGGAAGCCCTGGAGGAAGGCCGCGTAGCCGTACGCCTGCAGGGCCGAGAGGACGACGGTCGTGTACCGCGTCCACTGGGTGAGCTTCTTGCGCCCCTCCTCCCCCTCCTTCTGCATCTTCTCGATGGTGGGGAAGACCGCCGCCAGGAGCTGGAACATGATGGAGGCGGAGATATAGGGCATGATCCCGAGCGCGAACACGGTCGCCCTCGAGAGCCCGCCGCCCACGAACATGTCGTAGACCCCGAACAGGGTGTTCCCGAACTGTCCGGCGAACTGCGCCTGCAGCTCCCCCACGTCGAGCCCGGGGACGGTGATGTGGGCACCAATCCGGTAGACCAGGAGGATGAACAGGGTGAAGAGCAGCTTCTCCCGGACCTCGGGGGACCGCCAGAGCTTCCCGACGAAGTTGTCCATCGTCGACCTCAGGCCTCGTCCTCGGGGGACTCCTCGTCGTCCGAACCCCGGGCGGCTTCGGCGTCGTCGACCTCACCGACGTCCTGGGCGCCCAGAGGAATCACCGTCGCGCTCCCACCGGCTTCCTCGATCTTGCGACGCGCCGTCCCCGAGAAAGCGTGCGCCCGTACCTCGAGCGACGTCTCGAGCTCGCCGTCGCCCAGGATCTTCACCGGGCGTCGGGCGTGACCGATGAGGCCGCGCCCCCGGAGCGCGCGAGGCGTGACCTCGCCCTCGAAGTCTCCGAGGTCCCGGACGTTGACCGTCTGATACTCGGTCCGGAAGGGGTTGTGGAAGCCCCGCTTGGGAATCCGCCGGTGGAGGGGCATCTGCCCGCCCTCGAAGCCGGCCGGCAGCTTCCCGCCACTCCGGGCCTTCTGGCCCTTCTGGCCGCGACCGGCCGTCTTGCCGGTCCCGGACCCCGGGCCGCGCCCGAGTCGCTTGCGGTCGCGGTGCGACCCCGGAGCCGGACTGAGATCGTGTAGCTCTGCCATCGTTCTCTACTCCTCGACCTCTGCGACCGACACGAGATGGGGGATCTTCGCGACCATGCCGCGGATCGCCGGTGTGTCGTCGTGGATCACGGTCTGCTGGTGCTTGCGCAAGCCGAGGGCCTCCAGCGTGCGCCGATGCTTCCGCGGGCTGCCGATCCCGCTGCGGACCTGGGTGACGGCGATCCGCGTCGTCTTCTCAGCCATTCTTCCTCACTCCCAGCGCCTCGACGGGCACGCCCCGCTCGAGCGCCACCTGTTCGGCCGTCACGAGATTGGTCAAGCCGTTCAGCGTGGCCCGCACGACGTTGATGGGGTTGTTCGTGCCCAGGCTCTTGGTCAGGACGTCGGTCACGCCGGCGGCCTCCAGGATCGCCCGCACGGGGCCTCCCGCGATGACGCCGGTTCCCGGGGCCGCGGGGCGCAACAGCACGCGACCGGCACCCCAGACACCCGTGATCTCGTGGGGAAGGGTCCCGTTCTCGACGGGGACCTCCACCATGTTGCTCCGGGCCCGGTCGAACGCCTTGCGGATCGCCTCGGCCACCTCGTTGGCCTTGGCGAGCCCCACGCCCACCTGCCCGTTCTGGTCGCCCACCGAGACCAGGGCGGTGAAGGAGAAGCGCCGGCCTCCCTTGACCACCTTCGCGACCCGGTTGATGTGGATGACGTTCTCGACGAGGTCCTTGTCCCGGCCGCGGCCGCGATTGCTGCGCTTGTTTCTGGCCATCAGAACTTCAGTCCTCCCTCACGGGCACCTTCGGCGAATGCCTGGACCCTGCCGTGGTACTGGTATCCGCCGCGATCGAAGACGATGGACTCCACGCCCTGCTCCCGGGCCCGCTCGGCCAGGAGCTTGCCGGCCGCGAAGGCCTGCTCCTTCTTCCTGTTGTTGCCTTCCGGATCCAGGTCCCTCAGCGACGGATCGAGGGTGCTGATCCCGGTGAGGGTCTGGCCGGCGTCGTCGTCGACGAGCTGACCCTCCAGGTTCTTCAGCGACCGGTAGACGACCAGGCGCGGCCGCTCGGCCGTGCCCCAGATCTTCTTGCGGATCCGGCGGTGCCTGCGCTCCCGCGCGACCCGGCGGCTCTTCCTGTACTTCCGAATGTGGGTCATCGTATCAGGCTCCCGCCGTCTTACCGGCCTTCCGCCGGATGTGTTCGCCCTGGTAGCGGATGCCCTTGCCCTTGTACGGCTCGGGCGGACGGAACGACCGGATCTCGGCCGCCGTCTGTCCCACGGCCTGCTTGTCGGCGCCGCGGACCACCACGGTGGTCTGGTCCGGCACCTCGAGCTCGACCCCCTCGGGCGCCTCGTAGTGGATCGGGTGGCTGAATCCGAGGTTGAGCGTGATGCCCTTCCCCTTCTTCTCCGCCCGGTAGCCGACGCCCACGATCTCCAGCCTCCGGCTGAAGCCCTCGGTGACACCTTCCACCATGTTGCTGATGAGGGAGCGCGTCAGCCCGTGGAGCGCCTTGTGGTTGGCCGAATCCGAGGGCCGCGTCACCACGACCTCGCCGTCCTCCACCTTCACGGTCATCTCCGGGTGGAAGTCGAAGCTGAGGTCCCCCTTCGAGCCCTTGACCGAGATGGTCTGGCCCTCGACCTCGACCTCGACCCCCTTCGGGATCTCGACCGGCTGCTTTCCAATCCGCGACATCGTTCTATTCCGTTACCAGACGAGGGCCATGACCTCGCCGCCCACGCCTTCCTGCCTGGCGACGCGATCGGAGAGGAGCCCCTTGGAGGTGGAGAGGATGGCCATGCCGAGGCCGTTGCGGACTCTCGGCACGTCGCTCACTCCCACGTAGTGCCGCCGGCCGGGGCGGGACACCCGCTCCAGGTGGCGGATGACCGGCTCGCCCTCGTGGTACTTGAGGTAGATCCGGAGCACCCCGTGGGAACCGTCGTCCAGGACCTTGTAGTCGAAGACGAAGTGATTCTCCTTGAGGAGCCGGGCGATCTCGACCTTGAGCTTCGCAGGAGGCATGTCCACCCAGCGGTGACCGGCCTGGCCGGCGTTCCGGACACGGGTGAGCATGTCCGCGATGGGATCCGTCATCATCGTTGGTAACCCGTTCCTTTTACCAGCTGGCCTTGCGGACCCCCGGAATCTCGCCCCGGAGGGCCTTCTCCCGGAAGCAGATCCGGCAGAGCCCGAACTTCCTCATGTACGCCCGTGCGCGCCCGCACCGCTGGCAGCGGTTGTAGTCACGCACTTCGTACTTCGACTTCTTCTTGGCCTTCTCGATCAG
>JASFUL010000071.1:0-15545 GCA_050050315.1 Gemmatimonadota bacterium | reverse complement strand
GTCGACCGCTGGGTGGTCAGGACCTGGTTGGCCGTTCCGAGGTCGAGGAGGCGCGCGGCCACGTTGACCGGGTCGCCCCAGACGTCCCCCTCCACCTCCCTCACGTCGCCCACGCACAGACCGGCGCGGACGCCCATGCCCGAGTCGGATCCGTCGCGTGCCTCGTGCACGACCTGCAGGCAGAAGCGCACCGCGTCGTCGGCGGTGTCGAAGGACAGCAACGCCCCGTCTCCCAGCGTCTTCACGACCCGCCCGTTCATGGTCTCCGAGCGGGAGCGGAGCTCCTGCTGGAAGCTCACCATGGCCTTCACCGCGTCGTCCTGCCCGACACGGTCGAACAGGACCATGCTGTCGGTGACGTCGACGAAGACGATCGCGCGCTCGGGCATGGCGTCTCGGGCTGGCGGAATGGAAGTCACGACAACATGGGCCCGGACGGGTGGCCGGGGAAAGAGGCACCGCCGTCAGCCCGCCAGCGCCACCGCCCGGGCGGCCAGCTCGGCCAGCTCCATCCGGTCCAGGGCCTCCGCGAGGTCGGCCCCGACGCTCACCGCCCCGTGCCGCTCCAGGAGGAGGACGCCGGCGCCTTCCCCCACCGCCGCCGCCGCCGCTCGGGCCAGCGCTTCGCTCCCGCTGGGACGGTGCGCGACGGTCGCCACGCCCCCCACCGCGGCGGCCGCCTCCGGGAGGCTGCCGGCCAGCCGCGTGTGCCCGTCGCCCTCCCCGAGGCCGAGGGCGGTGAGGCCGGGAGCGTGGGTGTGCACCACGGCGCCCACGTCGCCTGCCTCGTAGCACGCGCGGTGCAAGGGCCACTCGGTGGTCGCCCGGGCCACGGCGTCGGGATCGGGGTGGGTGGGGTCGATCGTCACGATCCCGTCGGTGTCCAGCCCGTCCTTGCGGACCCCCCGCGGCGTGACCAGCACGCGGCCGTCCGGGAGCCGGAGGGACAGGTTCCCCGCCGTGCCCGCCAGGAGGCCGCGCGCGTGAAGCCGTCGTCCCGCGTCCACCAGCGCCCCACGCGCCGCGGACTCGTCGGAGCCCCGACGCGCCGTCACCGCTTCCGCTCCCGTCGGGCGTCCTCCACCGCGGCCGCCAGCGCGGGCCCGAAGGGTGGGCGGTGGACCCCCTGCTCCGTGACGATCGCCGTGACCAGCTCGGCCGGTGTCACGTCGAAGGCCGGGCTCAGCACCGCCACGTCCTCGGGGGCGGTCAGGCGGCCGAAGCCCCGGCGCAGCTCGTCGGGGCTCCGGTGCTCGATGGGGATCGCGGCCCCGGTGGCCGTCTCCAGGTCCACCGTGGACGTGGGGGCCAGCACCAGGAAGGGCACCCGGTGATGACGCGCGAGCACGGCCAGGCCGTAGGTGCCGATCTTGTTGGCGACGTCCCCGTTGGCGGCGATCCGGTCGGCGCCCACCAGCACCGCGTCCGGAGGGTCGGTGGCGAAGAGGGCGCCGGCCGTCCCGTCGGACATGACCGTCACGTCGACCCCGGCCCGCCGGAGCTCCCACGCGGTCAGCCGGCTGCCCTGGAGCAGCGGGCGCGTCTCCCCGACGAAGACCCGGGGAGCCGGGCCCGCCGCGGCGGCCAGGTAGATCGGGGCCAGGGCGGTGCCGACCCCCCCGGTGGCGAGCGCACCGGCGTTGCAGTGGGTGAGGAGGCGGGCCGCGCCGCCGATCAGCGGAAGGGCGTGCTCGCCCATGCGCCGGCACATCGCCCGGTCCTCCTCGCGGATCGCGTCCGCCTCCCCGGCAAGGGCCTCCGCGAAGGCGGCCGCGTCCACGGCGCCCCTCCCGCCCTCCAGCGCCCCTTCGGCCACGCCCTCCATCCTCTCCAGCGCCCATCCCAGGTTCACCGCCGTGGGCCGGGCCTCGGCCAGTCGCGCCGCCCACGCGCGCACCTCCGAGGCGAGCTCACCGGCGGGTAGGTCCGGCTCCCCCCCGGCCCGACGCCGCGCGAGGGCCGCCACGCCCATGGCCGCCGTGATGCCGATGAGGGGCGCGCCCCGCACCCGGAGGGTCGCGATGGCCTCTTCGATCTCCTCGACGGTCGCGAGGCGGCGCTCGACTTCGCGCGCGGGCAGCTCGGTCTGGTCGAGGACGACGATGGACGAGCCGTCCTCGCTCCATCGGATGGGTTCGGGAGGGGCGGAGGCGTGGGGCGCGGTCATGGTGGCCGCATCATACGGGACTCCGGGAGTCGTGTCGATCCGGGAGGATGCACCGAGCGGTGTAGCTTTCCTGCACCAAACGTGATATGTTTCGCGTTAACGGGGTTCCGCGGTCCGGACGTGCTCCGGGGGACGGGTTCCGGGTCTCCGGCCGCGGCACCCGAAAAGGTCGTGTAGGCAACCACTCTCCAACCGCTCGGCTCCGGGCCCCGGCCTCGCGCCCCGGCCCGATCCGCCGGGCCAGCCTGGACGGGGGAAGCATGACCATTGCGGTTTCCGGAACCTCACGGCTCCACGGCAGCACCGTTCGGCTCACCCGGGACGACATCACGCTGCTCGACGTGGACGCGTTCGTGTTCTACGCCTCCCACGACCTGGGACTCGGGGCGGGCTACGGCACGGCCATCTCGGTGCGAGGGGGGCCCTCCATCCAGCGGGAGCTCGACGAGGTCGGCTCCCTGGAGACGTGCGAGGTGGTCGTCACCGCCGCCGGCAAGCTCCAGGCCGACTGGATCCTCCACGCGGTGGGTCCCCGCTTCCAGGAGCCGGACATCGAGCCCAAGCTCCGCCGGACCATGGCCGCCGTCCTCGAGCAGGCCGAAGCGCGAGGCGTGCGACGGATCGCGTTCCCACCCATGGGCGCCGGCTACTACGGAATCCCTCCCGACCTGTGCGCCCGGGTGATGTTCGAGTCGCTGGAGGAGCATCTGAGGGGCGGCTCGGGGATCTCGGAGGTCATCGTCAGCGTCCTCGACTCGGTCCAGCAACGGGCCTTCGAGAGCGCGCTCGACACTTTGCTGAACGGGGAAGCGTCATGAGCGGACACCTGCACTTCGCCGAACACACGCTCCAGGAGACGGCGCTGGCCTTCATGGCCCTCGTCTACCTGATCCGGATCGTCTGGCTGCTGCGGCGCAAGGCCGGTGGGGAGCGCCAACCCACCACCGCCGTCCACGCCCACGCCCGCCGGAGGGGCATCCTCTACTCGTGGGCGAACGTCGCCATGCCGTGGGCCATGGAGAGCACCCGCAAGAAGCCCTTCTTCTACGGCCAGTTCGTGATCTTCCACGTGGGCGTCGCGTCGGCGATCGGACTCTCCTTCATCATCCCCTACGCGCCCGGGGTGCTCGAGAGCCCGCTCCTCGTCGTGGTCCTCCGGGTCCTGATCGGCGGAGCGTGCCTGGTGGGGCTCCTGCGCCTGACGCGCCGGATCCGGGATCCCTACATCCGGGCGATCAGCTCGCCCGACGACTTCTTTTCCGTGACGCTGCTCACGATATGGTTCGCCTTCGCCTTCCTGGCGGTCCCGAACGACCCGTCGGGGGGCGAGGGCGTCCTGCTGACCTTCTTCTGGCTGACGGCGTTCTTCCTGGTCTACGTGCCGTTCAGCAAGATCTCCCACTACCTCTACTACCCCTTCACGCGGTACTGGCTGGGCAAGAGCCTCGGGTACCGGGGCGTCTACCCGATCTACCGCGTGACGGGCGCGCCCCACGGACAGGGAGGGTGATCCGATGACCCAGCTGCGGGCACGATCGCACAAGGCCGAGACCGTCCTCCAGGGGATGGAAAAGAAGCTCAGCCGTCAGATCACGGGCTCCCTGGTGGCGTGCGTGCATTGCGGGATGTGCACCGACTCGTGCCATTACGTGCTGGCCAACCCGGGCGATCCCACGTACGCCCCGGCCTACAAGGCCGACCAGATCCGCAAGCTCTTCAAGCGCCACTTCGACTGGACCGGACGGCTGCTCCCCTGGTGGGTCAAGGCCGGGAGCCTCTATACGGACGAGGAGCTCGAGGAGCTGAAGGACGTGGTCTTCGGGCGCTGCACCAACTGCAGGCGGTGCACGCTGAACTGCCCCATGGGCGTGGACCTCGCCACGTTCAACCGGATGGCCCGGGGACTCCTCGTCTCCGTGGGCGTCATGCCCGAGGGCGTGGCCGTGGTGAGCAAGGACCAGTGGGAGACGGGCAACCAGATGGGGGTCCTGACCGAGGACTACCTCGAGACCCTGGAGTGGATGGAGGAGGAGCTGCAGGACGAGCTGGACGACCCGACCGTGCGGATTCCCGTCGACGAGCCCGACCACGAGGTCGTCTATTCGATCAATCCCCGGGAGGTGAAGTACGACCCTCGGACCATCGCCGACGCCGCCAAGATCTTCCACGCGGCCGGAGAGAGCTGGACGATGGCCAGCGAGGGCTGGGACATGACGAACTTCGGGCTCTTCTCGGGGGACGACGCCCTGGGCGGCTCGGTGTCCCGCCGGCTCTACGAGAAGGTGAGCGAGCTCCGGGGCCGGACCCTCGTCATCTCGGAGTGCGGGCACGGATTCCGCTCGACCCGCTGCGAGGGCCCCAATTGGGCGAAGTACGACGTGCCGTTCATGATGGAGAGCTCGATCTTCACGATGCTCCGCTACATCAAGGAAGGTCGGATCCGGGTCGACAAGACCCGCAACCCCGATCCGGTGACCTACCACGACTCGTGCAACTTCGCCCGGAGCTGTGGTATCACGGAGGAGCCCCGGGAGCTCCTCCACCTCGTGTGCGAGGAGGTGCGGGAGATGTACCCCAACCGCGCCGAGAACTACTGCTGCACGGGCGGGGGCGGGGCCATGTCGATGTCCGAGTACACGCCGGAGCGCCTGCGATCCGGGATCGTGAAGGCCAGGCAGCTAGAGGCGACCGGCGCCGACTACGTCGTGACGTCGTGCCACAACTGCGTGGACGGCCTGACCGACGTGATCCGCCACTACGAGCTGGACATGAAGGTGACCCAGCTCGTCAATCTCGTGGCGAACGCCCTGGTCCTTGACGAGCCGTCGGACGCGTCGGTGACGCCCGATCGGGAAGGGCTCGAGGCGGCGGCGAAGGCGTGACGACGACCCAGACACGAAGGAGGTGGACGTGGTGGCACGAATGCCGTTTCCGTTGAAGGACCGGGTCATCCTCGTCGTCGACGACGAACCGGACCAGCTCGAGTTCCTCGCCACGGTGTTCGAGGACAACGGGGCGACGGTCTTCCGGGCGTCGAACGGAGACGAGGCGCTGGAGCTGGCCCGCCGGGAGACGCCGGACCTCCTGACGCTCGATCTCGAGATGCCGGGCCTGAGCGCGGGCGAGCTGTTCGAGATCCTGAGGACCGACCCCGAGCTCCAGTCGATCAAGGTCTGCATCGTCACCGGCCACCCGGAGCTGCGTCGGTTGATCTACGACCGCTCGGTGAGGAGGCCCGAGGGCTACCTGGACAAGCCGGTGGACCAGCATCGGCTGCTCCTGAACGTCCGGAAGATCCTCGAGGTGGCCCACCAGCCGGCCCAGGGATAGCCCGTGGACGCCCCGTCGCGGTACGAGAAGTACTTCCAGGCCATGTCGGGCTACGTCACGGTGCAGGACCGCGATCTCCACATCGTCGACGCCAACGACCGGTTCCGGCAGGACTTCGGCGAGTGGGAAGGGCGCTACTGCTACCAGGTCTACAAGCGCCGCGCGGACCGCTGCGAGGTGTGCCCGGTCGCCCGCACGTTCCAGGACGGCGAGCGCCACGACAGCGAGGAACGGGTGCGCACGCAGGACGGGAGGGAGGTCTCCACCATCGTATACACGAAGCCCATCCGTGACGACGACGGCCGCATGGTGAGCGTGATGGAGGTCTCCACCGACATCACCCACATCAAGGACCTCCAGGGGAAGCTCCGCCGCAGCGAGCAGCGCTATCGGACCCTCTTCGACGAGGTCCCCTGCTACATCTCCATCCAGGACGCCGACCTGAACATCGTCGACGCCAACCGGGCCTTCCAGGAGGCGTTCGGCAACTGCCTCGGATGCAAGTGCTTCCAGGCCTACAAGCACCGGACCGAGCCCTGCGTGCCGTGCCCCGTGCAGGAAACGCTGGAGGACGGTCTCTCCCACAGCCGCGAGGAGGTGGTCCGGGACCTCACGGGGAGTCAGCGGAACGTGCTGGTGACCACCGCCCCGATCCGCGATCCCGGGGGCGAGCTGGTCGGGGTCATGGAGATGAGCGCCGACATCACCGAGGTGCGCGAGCTGGAGGATCGGCTGACGTCCCTGGGACTCCTCGTGGGGTCGGTGTCCCACGGGCTCAAGGGACTCCTCAACGGCCTCTCCGGCGGGATGTACCTGGTCGACTCGGGCTTCGCCTCGGGAAACGACGACCGGGTCGAGAGGGGATGGGCCACGGTCCACCGGAACGTGGACCGCATCAAGGCGATGGTCTCGGACATCCTCTACTACGCGAAGGACCGGACGCCGATGTGGGAGTCCCTCGACGCGGTGGAGGTGGCCGAAGAGGTGGTGGAGATGCTGCAGCCCCGCCTCGCGGAGCGCGACGTGGAGCTGGTGGTGGCGCCGGACCCCGACGTGGGGGAGTTCGAGGGGGACGGCCAGGCGATCCGGGCCATGCTGGCCAACCTGGTGGAGAACGCCCTGGACGCCTGCCGCCTCGATCGGAAGGACGGCCCGCACCGCGTGGCCCTCCGCGTCGGAGGAACGCCCGCCGAGGTCCGCTTCGACGTCGAAGACGACGGGGTGGGCATGGACCGGGAGACCGTCGAGAAGGCCTTCACGCTCTTCTTCTCGTCCAAGGGCTCGGGCACGGGGCTCGGCCTCTTCATCGCCCACAAGATCACGCAGTCCCACGGCGGCCGCATCGACCTGGAGTCGGTCCCGGGGGAGGGCACTCACGTGGCGGTCGCTCTTCCCAGGCGGCGACCGACGCTCCCGGCTTCCGACCAGGCGGGACCGGAGCAGGGGAACAGCCATGATGCATGACGAACGGAAGACCGTTCTGGTGGTGGACGACGAGCCCGACTCGGTCGACTACCTGACGGCGGTGCTGGAGGACCACGGGTTCGAGACCGTGACGGCCAAGGACGGGGGCGAGGCGATCGCCTGGCTGGAGCGGGAGGTGCCCGCTCTCGTCACCCTCGACATCAGCATGCCGGAGAAGTCGGGCGTGGCCGTGTACCGGAAGCTGAGGACCGACGGGCGCCTCGCGGGTGTCCCGGTGGTCATGGTCACCGGGATCTCGGACGACTTCGAGCGGTTCATCTCCTCCCGCCGGAGCGTCCCGCCGCCCGACGGCTACGTCCACAAGCCCGTGGACCCGGAGGAGTTCATGCGCGTCGTCTCGGGCCTCGTGGGTCAGGCGGTCTGATGAACCCCCACGGCCGGGCGACCGCCGAGGTGCCTGGCCCGGACGAGCCGGTGATCTCGATCGGGGTGTTCGCCGAGCGGGTCGGGCTCTCCACGTCGGCGATCCGCCGGTACGAGACCGAGGGGCTGCTCCTGGCCCACCGCACCCCGTCGGGACACCGGCTCTACTCGCAGCAGGACTTCCGCCGCGTCGAGGTGATCCAGCACCTGATCCGGGACCTCGGACTCAACTTCGAGGGCATCCGGCGCATGGAGGCCATGCTGCCCTGCTGGCGGCTGCTCGACTGCGACCCCGGGACCCGGCAGGCCTGTCCCGCCTACCGGGACACGACGCGTCCCTGCTGGACGAACAAGCCCGTGCAGTGCCGGGAGGAGGAGCGGGTCTGCAGGAATTGCGTCGCCTATCGGCTGGGCTCGCTCTGCGCGAAGGACGTCAAGCACCTGACCCACCCGCCTTCGGAGTGCACGAGCGGCGACGCGGTCGTGTGCAGCCTCCTGGAACGGATGCGCGAGCCCACCGAGCATTCCTAGCCGGTCTACTCCCGGTTCATCTGCTCGGTGGCCCAGACCCAGGCCATCACGGTCCGGGAGAAGCCGACGGTGTTCATCCCCTGGATCACCGCGTGCTCGACCTCCTCTCGGGTCGCGCCGTAGTAGACCGCACGGCGCACGTGGCTCTTCGTCGCCGATTCGAGGCTGGCTCCCACGCACACCCCGATCTTCACCAGCTCGGCGATCTTCCGGTCCAGGGGACCGGCGTCGTCCAAGGCCATCCCCATGGCCGTGTGCGCCGAGACCACGGCGGGGAATCGATCGCTGAAACGCTCGTACGTCCGGGGCAGGTCGCTGTCGCTCTGGATCGTCAGGCCTTTCTCTTCGTCGATCATGGCAGTCCTGGTGGCTTCCGGAGGTGTCCGCGGGGGGGTCGGAATCAGCTCGTCGGCTGTACCGTCCGGAAGGTACGACGGGCGCCCGCCCGGGGCGACCCGTTCGAGGCTCCCACGGATCCTCCACACTTCCTGAACAGATTCTGCCTTGGCTGCGGACCCGGTGCGGCCCCATCGTAGGAGGTGCCGATCCCGGCCGCGTCGGGGTCGGGGCGCAAGCACACGGTGGAGGGACGAGCGATGTCCGGACGGGAGGGGGACGAAGGCGGACGCGGCGGACGCGAAGGAGTCCTGCGCCGTTCCCGCGGCGCGCGTCTGCGGCGGGGACTCCCGGTGGTCCTGCTGCTGCTGAGCGTGGCGGTGGCCGGGGTCGTCGCGGTGCACGCGCACCGCACGCAGCGGTCGCACCGGGCCACGGCCGAGGCGCTCCTCCGGGATTACGGTACGTTCGCGGCCTGGAGCTTCGGGAACCGCTGGGGCGAGCTCCTGGCCGGCTCCCTCGGCCAGACCCTCTCCAACGCAATGGGCGCCGCCCAGCGCCAACGCGCCACGGAGGAGTGCCTCCAGACGCTCCTGCTCGTCCGGCCGGAGGGCGAGTGCGCCTGCGGCACGAGCCTGGCGGGGCCGGCGTCGTGGGCGTTCCTGGCCACCCTGGGGCCGGGGAAAGCCCGGGCGGTCTACCAGGGGCCGTCTCCGTCGCCGGCGGTCCGCGAGCAGATCGTCGGCGAGCTGGAAGCTGACGCCCGGCGGACGTACCGCAGCAGCGGTCACCGCTTCCGGATGCGGTGGGTGGAGGGCGGGTCGACGGCCTCGCGCCTCATGGCGTTCGCCGTCGTGCCGGCGCTGTCCGGCGATACGGTGATCTACGGGATCGAGGTCGATCCCGATCGCTACCTCGAGACGCTCCGGCGGGCCATGGAGGCGCCCAACCTGCTGCCACCGACGCTCCAGCGTGGACGCGCAAGCGGGGACATCCTCGCGGTCCAGTACGTCCGAGACGACGGCCGCCTGGTCTTCGAGTCCCGACCCGGGGCCGAGCTGCGGATTCCGGGCGAGCAGGCCGTGCAGGGGACGGGCATGGGCGGCGTGGTGCGCGCCGCGGTGCTGCCGGCTGCGGCCGAGGACCTCATCATCGGGGGGCTCCCGAGCACGCGGGTCCCGTACCTCCTCTTCCTCTTCGGCCTGTCCGCTGCGCTCGCGCTCCTGGCCGTCTTCCAGCTGCGCAAGGAGAACGCGTTCGCCCGGGAGCGGCAGGACTTCGTGGCCGGGGTCTCGCACGAGCTGCGCACGCCGCTCGCCCAGATCCGCCTCTTCGTCGAGACGCTGCGGCTCGGACGCACCCGCAACGACGACGAGCGGGAGTGGGCGCTCGGCACCATCGATCGCGAGACGCTCCGCCTGACACGGCTGGTCGAGAACATCCTCCACTTCTCGCGGGCCGAGCGCGGCCGGCTGGCCGACCTCGACCGGGAGCCGGCGGATCTGGCGGCGGAGACGGAGGCCGTCGTCGCCTCGTTCCGCCCGCTGTTGCGCCCGGCTCAAGCGGAGATCGAGGTCGACGCTCCGCCCGGGCTCCAGGCGGAGCTTCACCGCGACGGCTTCCGACAGGTCCTGCTGAACCTGCTGGACAACGCCGTCAAGTACGGCCCGGAGGGCCAGACCGTGCGCGTGACGGCACGTGGCCGCGATGGAACGGTGCTCCTCGCCGTGGAGGACGAGGGACCGGGGATCCCGGAGGGGGAGCGCCGAGCCGTCTTCGAGCCGTTCCGGCGCGGCCGTGATTCGCTGGGTGGGGTGGTCACGGGAAGCGGGATCGGGCTGAGCGTCGTGCGGGAGATCGTCGCGGCGCACGACGGACGGGTCCGAGTGGAGGACCCGGAAGGGGGACGTGGCGCGCGCTTCGTAGTCGAGGTGCCGCGGCTGCGTACCGTCCCCGACGAGCGGCTGCGGCGCCCGCCGGAGGTCCCGGATGCCGCCGCCGGCGCGGCGTGAGGTGCGGGAGCGCCGGGCCGTCGAGGCCCGGCCGCGGCGCCGGCCGGGGAGACGCGTCGTGAACGCCACCCCCGCGCACATCCTCCTGGTCGAGGACAACGAGGAGCTCGCCGCGGGAATCCGCCACAACCTGGAGCTCGAGGGCTACGCGGTGGAGTGCGCGCCGGACGGGCCGGCCGGGCTCGAGCGCGCCCACGAGGCGCCTCCGGATCTCCTCATCCTCGACGTCATGCTCCCCGGCATGGACGGGTTCCAGCTCCTCCGGACGCTCCGTGACGACGGCTTCGACCGGCCGGTCCTGATCCTCACCGCCCGGGGCGAGGAGGCCGACAAGGTGAGGGGCTTCCGGCTCGACGCCGACCAGTACGTGACCAAGCCTTTCGGGCTGCTGGAGCTCCTGGAGCGGGTGCGGGCCCTGCTTCGTCGGCGGCGTGGCGCGGGCGGTCCGGACGACGAGCGCGTGGCAGGGGCGGACCCCGACGGCGTGATCCGCTTCGGCGAGGTCGAGGTGGACCCCGCGGCGCGGACCGTCCACCGGCGGGGCGCGGAGGTCTCCCTCACCCCCCGTGCCTTCGAGCTGCTGCTGGCCCTGGTGGCGAACGAGGGGCGCGTGCTTTCGCGCCAGGACCTCCTGCGCGACGTCTGGGGGCATCTGGGCGCGGTCGTCACCCGCACCGTGGACTCCCACGTCTCGGAGCTCCGCCAGAAGCTCGAGGACGACCCCTCCGAGCCGTGCCACATCCACACCGTCTGGAAGGTCGGGTACCGCTTCGAGCGTTAGTGGGAGCGCGGCCGGCGCGATTTCTCCCCTCCACGCATTCCGGACGCTTCGTCCCGCCCATTCGCAAGAGGCGTGTACGCCGCCTCCACCGGTGCGCCGCCCATCCGTCCCATCGTGAGAGCGCAGCCACGGACTCGAGCGACGGGAGGGGAGGATGGGACTCGGCGGAACGACACGATGCATCGGAGGCCTCACGCTGGGAGCGGCGCTCGCCCTGTACCCGGCGGGGGTGAGGGGCCAGGAGGTGGGGCCGGCCGACGAGACGCCGCTCCGGAACGGAGTTCCGCCGTCGGGGCGGGCGTCGGCCGTGCTCCGGCTGGTGCTGGCTGACGCACCGCCCGTGGTGGACGGCTCGTTGGACGACGCCGCCTGGACGCGGGCCCGGACGGCCACCGGCTTCGTGCAGCACACGCCCGACGAGGGCGAGCCCGCGACCCACCGCACGGACGTTCGCCTCCTCCACGACGGTGACGCCCTCTACGTGGGCGCGCGGCTCCACGACCACGGCGACTCGATCGTGGCGCGCCTGGCCCGCCGGGACGAGGCGGCGCACGCCGACTGGTTCACGGTCTACCTGGACAGCTACCACGACCGGCGCACGGCCTTCGCCTTCGCGGTTTCCGCGGCCGGCGTGCAGCGCGACGTGCGGGTCTCCGACGAGACGCAGGAAGACGCCGACTGGGACGCGGTGTGGTCGTCGGTGGTGCGCAGGGACGAGGGCGGCTGGACGGCGGAGCTCCGCATCCCCCTCTCCCAGATACGCTTCGACCGGGCGGGGACCGACGGCGCCTGGGGCGTCAACTTCGAGCGCTTCCTGGCCCGGCGCAACGAGCGCGCCTACTGGGCGCCGCGCCCCCGCGAGGACGCGCGCTTCGTCTCGCTCTTCGGGCGTCTGGAGGGAGTAGGGGCGCTGGAGCCGACCCGCGCCCTCGAGATCGTCCCCTACACGTCGGCCCGCCTCCGCACCCGGACGGTGAATCCCGCCGATCCCTTCCGCTCGAGCGCCGAATTGAGCGGTTCGGTGGGGGCCGACCTACGCATGGGCCTGGGGCACGGTCTCACCCTGAGCGCGACCTTCAACCCGGACTTCGGCCAGGTCGAAGCGGACCCGGCCACCGTCAACCTGTCGGCGTTCGAGACGTTCCAGCGGGAGCGTCGTCCCTTCTTCGTCGAGGGGGGCGACATCTTCGAGCTCGCCTTCCCGGTGTGGCCGCCCTTCTTCTACTCCCGCCGGATCGGGCGCAGCCCGTCCGGGTCCGCGCCGGGGGACGCGGCCTGGTCCGACGCGCCGGAGGCGTCCACCATCCTCGGCGCGGTGAAGGTGTCGGGAAAGACCGAGGGCGGCTGGTCGCTCGGATTGCTCGAGGCGGTCACGGCTCGAGAGGAGGTGCGGTGGGTGGACTCCCGGGGCGACCGCTCGAGTCGCGAGGCCGAGCCCGCCACGACCCACACCGTGGCGCGGGTGGTCCGACGTCTCCGCGAGGGTCGCACCGGCTTCGGGCTCGTGGCGACCGCCACCCGTCGCCGCATCGGCGATCCTTCGTTGCGGCGGCTGCGCACCGGCGCGTACGGACTGGCCTTCGACGGCTGGCACCGCTTCGCCGGCGACGCGTGGGAGCTCCGCTGGGGGTTGCTCGGGAGCCACGTGCGTGGGGACACGTCGGCCATCCGCCGCACGCAGACGGCCCCGGGCCACTGGTTCCAGCGCCCGGATGCCGACCACCTCGAGCTGGATCCCGACCGGCGCTCGCTGACCGGGACCAGCCTGAACGCCCGGCTCATGAAGCGAGACGGCAACTGGAAGACGGGCGCGTCCGTCGCGGTCACGACGCCGTCGTACGAGATCTCGGACCTCGGCTTCAACCCCTCCCTCGACCGCGTCCAGTCCCACGCGTGGCTCCGGTACGAGGACTACACTCCCGGGCGGCTCTTCCGGCAGTGGCGCCTCGGCGGCTCCACCATGATGCAGAGCACCACCGGGGGCGAGCTCGACGAGCTGACCGGCGATCTCGGCTTCTTCTTCACGCTGCCGAGCTGGTGGGGCGGAGGCGTGTGGGTCATGCGCCACCAGCCGGCGTGGGACGTGGACGTGCTGCGCGGGGGACCGGCGCTGCGCAAGCCGGGTCACTGGATGGGCAACGTCAGCGTGAACAGCGACCCCCGGAGGACCTTCGGCGGCGACGCGTTCCTCTTCTGGGACGTGGAGGACGAGGGCGGGGGACACCGGGTGAACGGCGACGTCGGCCTGGAGCTGCGGCCTTCCGAGCGGTCGCGCGTGTCGCTGGGCGCGGGCTTCTCGACGAGCCGGAACAGCTGGCAGTGGGTCGCGCGCGGCTCGGACGGCGGCGAGACCGTCGACCTCCTCGCCGACCTCGACCGCACCACGCTCTCGCTGCCCGTCCGCGTCGACTACACCTTCTCGCCCACCCTCACCCTGCAGGCGTACGCGCGCCCCTTCCTGGCTGCGGGGGAGTACGGCGGGCTCAAGGAGGTGGTCGATCCGGGAGCCCCCTCCTTCGCCGACCGCTTCCGGGTCCACCCCGCGTTCGCGGTCCGGAGGGTGCGCACCGAAGACGGATCCCTCCGGACCGTCGATCGGGACGGGGACGGCCTGCCGGACCTGACGCTCCCCGAGCCCGACTTCAACCGGCGGAGCTTGCAGCTGAACGCGGTCCTCCGGTGGCAGTATCGGCCGGGATCCACCCTGTACGCGGTGTGGACCCACGATCGGTCCGTCGTGGACGACGCCGCCTTCGACCTGGGCCGCGACCTGGACGTGCTGGGTCGCGGCCCGGGACGGAACGTCTTCATGCTGAAGGCGACGTGGTGGATGGGCCCCTGAGGGGCTCAGCGGAGCCGGCCCGCCTCCACCGCGTAGAGCACGCCTTCGACGGTCCCCACCAGCAGCGTGTCGTCGTGGTGGCCCAGCCCCCGGATGGTGCCTTCCAGCCGGGCGATCCACCGCACGTCGCCCGTCTGGAGGTCGAGCGCGAGGAGCTCGCCCCGGCCGTTCCCGGTGAGCACGACGTCCTCCCACACGAGGGGCTGGACCACCGAGAGCGGCGGTCCCGGGCGGTGCTCCCACAACACCTGGTCCAGGTGGCGATCGACGGCGCCGATCCACCGGGGGCCGCCCGGGACCACCACCCGGTCCGGCAGGACGGCCAGCCGGCCCTCGAGCGCTCCGGGGAGCGCGATCCGGGCTCGGATCGAGCCGGTCTCCTCGGACAGGAGGAAGAGTCGTCCGTCACCGCAGCCCGTGTAGACGTCGCCGCCGGCGACGGAGACCGAGGTGGTCACATCGCATTCGAGGGCGCGCCGCCACCGTACGTCGCCGGAAGGACCGTCGACGCGGTAGACGGCACCGTCGGGGGCGGAGAAGAAGAGCTGGTCGCCGCGCACTGCGGGCGACTCGGCGACGTCCGGTCGGAAGCGTCCCCCCTCGGGGTCGACGTGCCACCGGAGCTCGCCGGTGCGTGCGTCCAGGGCCACCAGCTGGCCCCGCTGGTTGCGTCCCACCGCCAGACCGCCCACGCCGATCACGTCGGAGCGGGTGAGCGCCCACTCCCCGCCCCGCTCCCACAGCGTCTCCCCCGTGACGGGGTCGAAGGCCCGCGTGTGGACCGGACTCAGCGCTTCGGTTCCCGTGACGAGCACGTCGTCGGTGAGCAGGGGATCACCGTGGAAGGTGGCGTGCCCCTGGGTCGGGTTGAAGTCGTGCCGCCAGCGGATGTCCCCCGACGCGAGGTCGAAGGCGTAGTAGACGCCGGCGCAGGAACCCACGTACACCATCCCGCCCGCGACCGCGGGCGTGACGAAGAGTCAGCCGTCGGTGTCGTGGCTCCAGCGTACGGTCGGGTCGACGGTCCGTCCGCCGGTCTGGCCGGCTGCGGCGAGCGGTGCGAGCACGGTGGCGGCGAGGGCGAGCGTGGTGGCGGGCACGTGGCGCATGAGGTCCTCCTCGGTGCGAGAGCGGCGGCGTTCCCCCACGATGCTTCGTCGACGCCGCGATCCGGGTCGGGAATCGTCCGGGATCGGTCAGAGAAGTGTCCACGGTAGGCGAAGGGGGATTCCCCACACGCCGATCCGGGTGTTTCCCGATAGGGCGGCCCCGGCCGGGATCCGAAGTTCAATGCGGAGTCGGCGGGCGCCGACCCATGACGCAGGAACGTCCTCGTCGTTCACGGCGACTACGAGGGAAGTCGCGAGGTGTTCATGGACCCGAAAACCCGGAAAACCGGATATCCGGAGCCTCAGTTCGCTACGGAAGACCCGGACCCGGAGGACGTCCGCCGCGCGGCCACCCTCTTCAAGGTCCTCTCCCACCCCGACCGGTTGCGCCTGGCGTGCCGGCTGGGGGACGGGAACGAGACGACCCAGAAGGAGCTCCTGGAGGAGTTCGACTGGCCCCAGTCCACCATGGCGCGGCACCTGGCGGCTCTCCGCCACGCCGGGCTCGTGGTGGCCGAGCGGAACGGGGCCGAGGTGCTCCTGCGCATGTCCACCCCCGTGGGGCTACGCCTCATCGACACGGTGTGCG
>JASFUL010000070.1:0-15702 GCA_050050315.1 Gemmatimonadota bacterium | reverse complement strand
CTCGCGACCAGCGAGACCCAGGCGGTGGGCGCCGGCGCTCTCGACGTCTGGGCCGGGCTCAGGCGGCGGCAGGGCCGGAGCGGGGACGTCCGGACGATCCGGGAGTGGCTGGTCGAGCGGTACCCCGCCAGTCCCCAGGCGGTGGAGGTCGTGTTCTTCCGGGCCGACGCCCTCCACGACCGCCTGGATCTGGACGCCGCGCTGGCGTCGTATGGCCGCCTCCGGGAGATGGCGCCCGCTCTGAACCTGGCGGGGCTGGCGCGCATGCGGATGGCCCAGATCCACCTGGGACGAGGGGACTCGACCCGGGCCGTCGAGGTCTTCCGCGGCTACCTCGCGGACTTCCCGGAGGGACGGCGGTGGGAGGAGGCGGCGTACTGGGCCGGCCGTCTCCTCCTCGCCCTCGGGGACTCGACCGGCTCCGTCCTCCTCGAGGACGTCCTCGGACGCTCGCCCCTCTCGTACTACGCCGTGCTCGCCTCGGAGGCCCTGGGGAGGGTGTACCGGCCGCCGGGAATGGCGGAAGGGGACCTCCCGCCCGTCCCGACCTGGATGAGCGCGGAGCTCCACACGGTGGACCTGCTGGCCGCGGCCGGGCTCGAGGAGGGACGGCAGGTGCAGACCGAACGGCTGACGCGGCGGGCGCTGGACGGGCCGGCGGACGCGGCCGTTCGCCTCGCCCACGAGCTCGTGGATCGGGATCTCACGCTCGACGGGATCAACCTCGGGTGGGACCTCCGGGAACGGGGGATGGACTGGAGCCGCGCGCTCCTCGAGGTGCTCTACCCCTTCCCCCACCGGGAGATGGTGTACCGCGCCGCCGGGGCGCGGGGCCTCGATCCCATCCTGGTGGCGTCGATCATCCGCCAGGAGTCCGCCTTCGCCCCGGCCATCGTATCACGCGCCGGGGCGGTCGGCCTCATGCAGGTGATGCCGGTCACGGGGAGCCAGCTCGCCGCCACGGAGGGGCCCCGCGACTTCGATCCCGAGAGCCTGGTCACGCCCGAGATCAATCTCCATCTAGGGACCCGTTACCTGCTCGATCTGCTCGAACGGTACGAGGGGCTTCCCTTCGTCCTGGCGGCCTACAACGCCGGGCCGAGCCGGGCCGACGCCTGGAGCTCCTTTCCCGAAGCGGACGATCCGGACCGCTTCACCGAGCGGATTCCCTTCGCCGAGACCCGGGACTACGTGAAGCAGATCGGCCGCAACCTGGCGCTGTACGGTGCCCTCTACGGAGGCCCTCCGGCTTCCTGAGCACCGGGCCGTGGTTGTTCTTGACTCCCCTTGTGCCCCCGTCTAGTCTAGGAGAGGCCGTCCTCCGAGCTCCCCGCCACGGCACCCGGGCGGATCGCGCCACGGCGATGCCGAGGTGGCTCCGAGGGCGGCCTGCCGTACTGGTTTCACTCACGCGGAGGGTGTCTGATGTCCAGAGGGACCGTGAAGTGGTTCAACGATGCGAAGGGCTACGGCTTCATCCAGCAGCCCGGAGGCGAGGACGTTTTCGTCCACTTCTCGGCGATCACCGGTGACGGCTTTCGAACCCTGCGGGAAGGTGAGGAGGTCGAGTTCGAGCTCAACGAGACCGACCGGGGTCTCCAGGCCGCGAACGTGACGCGTCACTGAACCACCAATCCCTCCATCAGTTCACGCGCCCCGCGGACCGGTCCGCGGGGCGCGTTCTTTTCTTCACTCGCTCCGCAGGACCTTCATGGGGTCGAGCCCGGCCGCCCGGCGCGCCGGAAGCACGTTGGCCACGGTCGCGACCGTGAGCAGCAGGGCCGTCGCCCCCACGTAGATCCACGGATCCGACGCGCGCGCGGCGAAGAGCTCGCCGGACACGAGGCGCGCGACCACGAAGCCGACGAGCCCCCCGAGGACCGCTCCCACGCCTACGATGGCGATGCCCTGGCGGAGGACCTGGTTGGCGACCTGTCGCTGACGGGCGCCCAGGGCCATCCGGATCCCGATCTCCTGGACTCTCTGCCGGACCCCGTACGAGATCACCCCGTAGATGCCGGCCACGGCCAGGAGGAGGGCGACCGTGGAGAACGCCGCGACCAGCCAGGACGACGCGCGGCGGGCCCAGAGCGAGTCGTCGAGGCGCTGCTTCATGGTCTCGACGTCGAAGACCGCCAGCCCCGGATCCTGGTCCCGGAGCACCCCGCGGATGGCCCCGGTGAGCTCGGTGGGGTCACCCCCCGTGGTCGCGGTCATGGCGAGGTAGCCACGAGGGAGCTGGCGGAGGGGCACGTGGATCGCCGGGCGCATCTCCTCCGCCAGACCGTAGTGCTTCGTGTCCCGGGTCACGCCGACGACGGTCCACCACGCCCCGTCGCTCCCCTGGGTGCGGATGCGGGCTCCGACGGGGTCCGCCCGGTGCGAGAGGAACCGCTGCACGAACCGCTCGTTCACCACGGCCGCACCCGATTCGTCCTCGCGCCCGTCGAAGTCGGTGAGCGCGCGTCCGTCCAGGACCTCGATGTCCATGAGGTCGAGGTAGCCGGGGGTGACCGCGCGCATCAGGACGACCGGATTGGCCTCGTCGTCCGGGCGGGGGGGCGCGTCCTCGACCTCGAAGAACCAGCCCGAGTGGCCCGCGAGGGGGAGGACCGTCGTGCCCGCGGCGCCGGTGACGCCGGGGAGCGCCCGGACGCGCTCGAGGTGGTCGTCCCAGAAGGCCAGTCGCGCCTGCGCGGAGGGGTAGGCGTCGTCGGGGAGCTGGACGCGCCAGGAGAGGACACCCTCGGTCCTGAATCCGGGATCCACGGCGGTCAGGGCCTGGAGGTCCCGGAGGGTGAGGCCCGCTACGATCAGGAGGACGAAGGCGAGCGCGACCTCCGCCGTGACGAGCAGGCCCATCGCGCGGCGCCGTCCCAGGGAAGCCGTGGCGCGACCGGTCGCGGTCCGGACGGCCGCGGTGGGCTCCGCCTTCGCCGTCTGGAGGGCGGGCGCGAGCCCGAAGAGGACGGCCGCGGCCACGGTGACTCCGACCGTGAACGCGACGAACACCCGGTCCAGGTCGAAGGTCACCCACGTGGGGAACTGGTCGGCCAGGCCGCCCACCAGGACGCCGGACCCCCACACACCCAGGACCGAGCCCACGAGCGCGCCCGTACCGGCCAGGACCACGCTCTCCGTGAGGAGCTGTCGGACGATCCGTCCGCGGCCGGCCCCCAGGGCGAGGCGGACCGCCACCTCGCGGCTCCGCTCCAGCGAGCGCGCCAGCATCAGCCCCGCCACGTTGGCGCACGCGATGAGCAGCACCACCGCCACGGCGCCGAGGAGCACCCGCGAGCCCAACCGGAAGTCCCCGAGGTACCGGTCGCGGAGGGATCCCACCACCGGGAAGGTGGCCTCGTTCACGTCCCACCGCTCCGTCAGCCCCTTGTGCACCCGGGTGAGGTCCTCCTGGGCCGCCGCCGCGGACACGCCCGGCAGCAGACGACCCACGCCGTCCAGGTAGAAGGAGTCGTGCTCGTCGGGGTCCTCCTGGAGCGGGACCCACAGGTCCGCCTCGGCGATGAAGGAGGCCTGGCGCGGGAGGACGCCGATCACCTCGTGGGGCACCCCGTCGAGGAGCGCGGTGCTTCCGATCACGCCCGGATCCGAGCCGTACTGGCGCTCCCAGAAGCCGTGCCCCAGGAGGGCCACGGCGGGCCCCTCGGGTGCGTCCTCGTCGCTCGTGAAGAGGCGCCCACGCAGGGGCTGGAGCCCCAGGACCGGAGCGAGGTCGTGGCTCGCCTGGACCACGCTGACGCGCACCCCGCCGTCGTCTCCCGCCAGGTTGGCCCCACGGACCGTGAAGACGGCCATCCCTCGGAAGGTCCGGTTCCCGTCCCGCCACGCGGCGAAGTCCGCGTACGCCACGCCGGTGTAGTCGAGGTCCCACCGGGGCGCCCGGGTGTCGAGGTCGACGAGCTGCTCCGGCGCCTCGAAGGGAAGCGGGCGCAGGAAGAGGCCGTTGAAGATGCGGAAGACGGCGGCGTTGCCCGCGATGCCCAGCGTCATCATCAGGACGATCGTGCCGCTGTAGACGGGCTGCGCGATCATCGATCGCACGGCGAAGCGGAGGTCGGTCAACAGGGCGGTCACGAGGGGCTCCCGCGGAGTGGGTCGGGGTCGATTCCCGGATGTACGTCGGGTCAGGCGCTCCCGGAGCGCCTGGGAGACGGTGTCCCAGAGGAGGGGAAGCCAGAATCCGGGTCCGGTGCCCCGGCCGGCGGTTCGACGGGCCCGGCGCATGTCCAGGAAGAGGGCCTCCATCTCGGCCCGCCTCTCCTCGCGGAAGGGGCGGGGGAAGAGCGCGAAGAGGAGGCGGTACGCCCGGAGGGCCCGCTTCCCGGCGTCGCCCCCGTCGCCGGGGCTCACGGGGTCGCCTCCCGGGCGGCGGCCGCCCACCGATGCAGCATGTCCGCCTCTTCCGCGAGGCGCTCCCTGCCGGCGGGGGTGAGGGCGTAGTACTGGCGGCGCTCGTCGTCGGGCTCTCCCTCCGGCGCGTCCACGGGCTCGATCAGCCCTTCCTCCTCCAGGGTGCCCAGGGAGCGGTAGAGCATCGCGGGCCACAGGGTCATGTGGTCGTCCGTCGCTTCCAGGACGGCGCGCTGGATGCCGTATCCGTGGCGGGGGCGCGCGGAGAGGGCCAGGAGGATCTGGAACCACTGGGTCTTCATCGGTCGGTCGATCATGACAGGCCGTACGATTGGTATCAGGTGATAGTTTCAGGTGGTACTGATCTGGGAGCCTTCCCGGAGTCGCCGGGTAGACGCCCCGGAGCCGAGAGACCCCCCGACCGACGCGCCCGTGGAGATCCCCGAGAAGACCGCCCCCCGCCTCTTCCTCATCGACGCGTACGCCCTCATCTACCGGGCGTTCTACGCCTTCATCCGGCGACCGCTCATCAACTCGAGCGGCGAGAACACGTCGGCCCCCTTCGGCTTCGCCCAGTTCCTGGAACGGATGAAGGACGAGTACGAGCCCGACTACCTGGCCGTCGTGTTCGACTCGGGCATGAGCCACCGGGAGAAGGAGTACCCGGAGTACAAGGCCACGCGGGAGAAGATGCCCGACGAGCTACGGGCGTCGCTGCCCCGCATCCGTGCGATGGTGGAGGCGTACAACGACCCGATCGTCGAGCTGGAGGGATACGAGGCCGACGACGTCATCGGTACGCTGGCCCGCAAGGCGGCGGGGGCGGGGCTCGAGGCGGTCATCGTCAGCGGCGACAAGGACTTCTACCAGCTCGTCGGGCCCGGCATCCACCTCATGAACCCGGGCCGTGGCGGCCCCACCGGGGTGGAGGCCGAGTGGGTGGAGGAGTCCAACGCGGACGAGAAGTTCGGCGTGCCCCCCTCCCAGGTGGTCGACTACCTGGCGCTCATCGGTGACTCGTCGGACAACGTTCCGGGAGCGCCGGGCATCGGGCCGAAGACGGCGGTGACGCTCCTCGGGGAGCACGGCTCCGTCGAGTCCCTCCTCGAGGTGGCCGAGGAGATCGGCGGCAAGCGGGCCCGCACCGCGCTCACCGAGCACGCCGACGACGTGCGGATCTCGAAGTGGCTCGTGACCATCATGCAGGACCTCCCGGTCGACCTCGACCTGGAGGCGTTGAAGATGGGACGTCCCGACTACTCGGCCCTGCGCGACCTCTTCGTGGAGCTGGAGTTCAGGACGCTCGCGGAGAAGTACACGCGGCTGGCCATGGAGGCGGGGGCCGAGGAGGGGAAGCGGACCCACGAGGCGCGGTACGCGCTGGTCACCGACGCGGACGCCGTGGCGGGGCTCGTGGAGCGCATCCGCCGGCAGGGGTGGTTCGCCCTGGACACCGAGACGACGTCCCTCGATCCCATGCGGGCCGGGCTGGTCGGAGCCTCCCTCTCGCTCGAGGAGGGCGAGGCGTTCTACCTCCCCTTCGCGCACGAGCCACCGGCGGCCCCGGAGCTCGACTTCGAGGCGAAGGAGATCCCGAACCTCCCGCCCCTCGACGACGACCGTCTCCGTCCGCTCGTCGACGTGCTGGAGGACCCGGAGGTCCGGAAGATCGGGCAGAACCTCAAGTACGACCTGATCGTGCTGGCCGGGGCCGGGGTCGACCTGCGAGGCGTCTGGTTCGACACGATGGTAGCCTCGTACGTCCTCGACCCGAGCCGGAGGGAGCACGGGCTCGACGCGCTCGCGGTGGAGATCCTGGCCTACAAGCCGACGGCGTACAAGGAGGTGGCGGGGAAGGGACGCAGGGAGATCCCCTTCGCCGAGGTGGACCTGGAGGCCGCGTGCGAGTACGCGTGCGAGGACGCCGACTGCACCCTCCGCCTGTACGAGAAGTTCGAGCCCGAGCTCGAGGAGCAGAAGCTCGAGACCCTCTTCCACGAGCTCGAGATGCCCCTCGTGCCCGTGCTGGCGCGCATGGAGAGGAACGGCATCCGGATCGACGAGGCGTTCTTCGGGAAGATGAGCGAGAAGCTCAACCGGGAGCTCGAGCTCATCCAGGAGGAGATATGGAAGCTGGCCGGCGAGGAGTTCAACATCAACTCGACGATCCAGCTCCGGGAGATCCTGTTCGAGAAGATGGAGCTCCCGGTGAAGAAGCGGACCAAGACCGGTCCGTCCACGGACGCCTCGGTGCTGGAGGCGCTGGCCGAGGAGGGGCACGACATCCCCCGCCTCATGCTCGAGTACCGTGAGCTCGAGAAGCTCCGCTCCACGTACGTCGACGCGCTGCCGAAGCTCGTCCACTGGCGCACGAAGCGCATCCACACGTCGTTCAACCAGACGGTGGCGGCCACTGGACGGCTCAGCTCCAGCGACCCGAACCTCCAGAACATCCCCATTCGCACGGACCTCGGGCGGGAGATCCGGAAGGGCTTCGTGGCCGAGCCCGGAAACGTCTTCCTGGGCGTCGACTACAGCCAGATCGAGCTGCGCATCCTCGCCCACTTCTCCGGCGACGATGCGTTCGTCACCGCGTTCCGCGAGGGCATCGACGTCCACCGGCAGACCGCCGCCGTCATCTTCGACACGGGCGTCGACGATGTCACCCCGGCCATGCGTGCCCAGGCCAAGACCATCAACTTCGCCACCCTCTACGGGCAGGGGCCGTGGAGTCTGGCCAGGCAGCTGGGCATCTCCCAGGACGAGGCGAAGGACTTCATCGACCAGTACTTCGAGCGCTTCGCCGGGGTGCGGGCCTTCCTGGACGAGCAGGTGGAGAAGGCCGCCGAGCAGGGGTACGTCGAGACGCTGCTGGGGCGGCGCCGCTACATTCCGGAGCTCCGCAGCCGAAACTGGAACGTCCGGCAGTTCGGCCAGCGGGTGGCGCAGAACACGCCGATCCAGGGGACGGCGGCGGACCTGATCAAGAAGGCGATGATCGAGATCCAGGACGAGCTGGACTCGATCGACACCGGCGCGATGATGCTGCTCCAGGTGCACGACGAGCTGCTGTTCGAGGTACCGGAGGCGGAGGTCGATCCGGTGCGGGAGATGGTCGTGGTGCGGATGGAGGGTGCGCTGGAGCTGGACGTGCCGCTCGTGGCCGACTGGGGGGTCGGGGCGAGCTGGTACGATGCCAAGGGGTAGGGGGCGGACGGGACCGGCCTTCCCGGGCGACCGCGCCGGCGCGTGCCCCGCTCCCGGCGGCGCGACGCTCGCTCCCGAGGGGCGGGTGCGTTCCCGGGCGTCCGGGCCTTCGCTCCTGCAGGGCCGCCGGACCCGGCGGCCTGGTTGCACGCGGCCGGGCTCGGCGGTCCATTGGACTCCATGGCGGTCGATGACGGGCGCGGAGACGACGCGGACGGCGCCCCCCTCCCGGGGACGCTGGACGAGCGCGTGTACGAGGTCGTGCGTCGGATTCCCCGGGGGCGGGTCTCGACGTACGGCGCCGTGGCCCGGGCCATGGACCTCCGCGACGTCCGCCGAGTGGGGTGGGCGCTGTCCCGCCTCGGGAAGGGGCCGGACGTGCCCTGGCACCGGGTGGTGAACGCCCGGGGCCGGATCAGCCCCAGGGGCGACGGGACCTCGGTGCGCATCCAGCGGGCGGCCCTGGAGGCCGAGGGCGTGCGCTTCGAGACCGACGGTGCCGTCGATCTGGAGCGGTGGGGCTGGGAGGCCCCTTCGGCGCCGCGGGACTGACGTGGCGCTCGCCTCCGTTGCGACCCGGCCTCCCTCCGTGTCCCGCGGCCCGTCCCGGCCCCGGATCGGACCCACCGTGCCCTTCCTGCTGGCGCTGACCCTCGGCGGTTGCGGTGACCGGGGGAGGGAGGCGGTCCCGGGCGCCCTGTTCCGGGACAGCGCGGGCGCGGCGATCGCCGAGTCGGCCCGGGCGGTCTGGGATGCGGAGCCGGGGCGTCGCTGGTCGATCGACACGCTTCCCGAGCTCGACCTCACCCGGACGGGGACCGGCCGACTGCACGAGTTCTACCGGGTCGTCGGCGCGGTCTTCCTGTCGGACGGACGGATCGTGGTCGGGGACGACGGCTCGAAGCAGATCCGCGCGTACTCCCGGCACGGTGAGTCGCTCGCGTCGGTCGGCCGGGAGGGGGAGGGGCCCGGCGAGTACGGACGGATCATGGGGCTGATCGCGCTGACGGGAGACTCGATCGGCGTGTTCTCGTGGCCGGACCGGCTGACCGTCCTCGCCCCGGATCTCGCGTTCGCGCGGACCACCCGTCTGGGGGACCAGGCGCGACGCCCGCGGCAGCTCGCGAACGGCGACCTGGTGGCGCTGCGGGTGTTCCCGTCGGTCGTCGAGTACGAGGGACGGGGCGGCATGATCCGGGAAGACGTGCCGATGGTCCGCCTGTCCCCGGACGGCACGGTCGAGGACACGCTCTGGGTCGGACCGGGCTTCGAGGAGTACATGTTCGCCTCCGAGGAGAGCAGCGGAGCGATGCGCCCTCTCTTCGGGAAGGGGCTGTCGTTCGACGCCCGGGGCTCGACGATCGTCGTGGGCACGGCCGACGCGATGGCCTACGACGTGCTCGATCCCGCGGGCCGCGTTCGGCGGATCGTCCGCGTGCTGCCGTACGATCTCTCCCTCGACCCCTCGGAGGTTCAGGCGGAACGCGCGAGCTATCTCGCAGGGGATCCTCCCGCGTTCTACCGGGAGGCGGTGGCGTCCCTCCCAGCCCCTGACCGCCGTCCGGCGTACTCGGACCTCCGGATCGACGCGGAGGGCTTCGTCTGGGCGGGCGCACACCGGTCGCGGGCGGAGCTGAACGAGCCCAGGCACTGGGAGGTCTTCGCGCCCGACGGGACGTGGATGGGGGCCCTGCACACGCCGCCTCGCTTCGAGCTGCTCGAGGTGGGGACCGACCGCCTGCTCGGCGTCCGCGCCGACGAGCTGGACGTGGAGCACGTCCAGGTCCTGGGGCTGGAGCGGGGGACGGCCCGCGGCGGACGGTGACACGGACCGCTTCCGCGGCCCGCCGCGGCGGTGACGGCCTCCGAGACGCGCGCGCCTCCGGTGTCCGGGACGGGACCCGGCTCTCAGCGCCGGTCCCGCAGGGCCACCTCCAGCACGCGGTCCCGCCCCTCCACGTAGTCCCGGAAGGCGTTGTGCGCCGGAAGGTCGACCGGCAGGTATCGGAGCTCGCCCAGGTCCGGGAAGGGCGGCCGGTCGTGGAGCCGATCCGTGTACTCCATGTGCAGCCCCGACCGCGGCAGGGCGACGGGCTCGGCGTTGTAGCCGTAGTTGGGGTCGCCCCTGGAAGGCTCGCCGACGACGAGGGCGTTCGCCTCGAACCGGAGACGGGCGGCGACGTGCGTTGCGGCCGAGAACGTGCGTGGCGCGGTGAGCACGTAGAGGCCGCCCGGAGCGCTCAGCGCGGGGCGCTCGAGCAGCTCCTCGATGAAGTCCTCGGCCTCGTGGAAGTTGCCGCCGTTGTTCTGGCGAAGGTCGACGACGAGCCTCTCGACGCGGCCCGCGTCGACCACGTCGAACAGGTCGTCGTAGAATCGGCCGAGGGAGGGCCCGTCGTCCGCGTCGTTCACCCGGTCCCAGTTGACGTAGAGGGCACGGTCCCCGGGGAGGAGCTCGAACCAGTAGGCCTCGTCCGGGCGGGTGAGGTACAGCGGCGGATCGACGTCGGGGTCGCGCGCCAGGATCCAGTCGACCCCGGCCAGGCGCTCCTGGGACCACGCGCCCACCGGCAGGTCGAGGGGCTCGCCGTTCCGGCGCAGGGTGAGGACCACCGAATCCGCCCGCGTCCCCACACCGACGAAGCGCAGCGCCGCCGGCGTCATGAGGTAGGTAGGGCCCAGGTACAGGAACTCCTGGGGGTTGTCGTGGGAGATCAGGCGCGAGACCGCGGACAGGGCGTCCGACACGGGAGTCCCGTCCAGGGCGAGGACCTCGGCCCCGAGGGCGTCTTCGTGTCCGGGGGCGACGGCGAAGACGCGGAGCTCGTCTCCGAAGTACCCGGTGCCGAGGGGAAGCCTTCCGAGGCCGGCCCGGGCCTGGATCGCGTCCAGCGACGTGTGCCCGTCGCCCACGAGCCCGACGAGTCGGTCCAGGGCCAGGACGACGTCGGCGGAAGATCCAGCGCGCGCGGTCCGGCGGGCCCTCTCGACGGCCGCGTCGAAGGTGGCCGGCTCCACCGAATGGTATCCCAGGATGTCCGGGTGCCTCTCGGTGAGGACCTCCACGACGAAGTCGAGGTCCTCGGCCCAGTCGGCCGGCGTGAGCTCCGCGACCGGTCCGTCCGGGGCCGAGCCGCAGCCCGGCACCAGGGACGCCAGCGCCGCGAGCCCCAAGACGAGGCCCGACGTACCGCTCCCCCACCACCCCCTTCCCATCGATCCCATCCCCTCCTCTCCTCGCGTGGGTCGATCCCCTACCCGACGGTCTCTCTGCGACCCTCCGCCCACTCGACGTGCTCGGCGGACGGGGGGAGGAACGCGTTCGTGAGCAGCGTGGCCAGCGTATCCTCGACGAGCTGTTCGTCCATGCCCTCGGAGTCCGGGGCCGTGTGCCGGTGGAGTGCGAAGAACGCGATCGCCTCACCCACGACCCGTGCCGCCAGGGCCGGATCCGGGACGGGCATGAGGTCCCCCGTCTTGGCCCGCTGGCCCAGGTAGCGCGCTCCCAGCCCCAGCATCTCCCTCCGGAACTGGCGGTAGTAGATGAGGTCCAGCTCGGGCCAGTCCCGGGCGCACCTCTCGATGAGCCGGATCGCCTTCCAGTAGCGGAGCTCCCAGCGGTAGACGTCGCGGACGACCTCCTCCAGCTCGGTGGCGGGGTCCTCCGGCTCGTCCGCCTCCAGCGCCTCCCTGAGTCGGGAGGCGGGATGGGTCGCCAGCAGGCGCCGCCACAGCTCGTCCACGAAGTCCAGCCGGCCGGAGCCACCGTACGGCACGTCCGTCCGGTCCTCGTCGAGCTGCCCGAACGCGTCCTTCACCGACAGTTCGAAGAGGGCGTCCTTGCCCGCCACGTACCGGTAGATGGTACCGACCGAGACGCCCGCCTCCTCGGCGACCTGCTCGATCCGGCTGCCCCGGTAGCCGCGCCGGATGAATGTGAGGGTCGCGGCACGGACGATCCGTCCGAGCAGGCCGGGTTCAGCGGGTCTCGCCATGGCCATACGATAATGAATCATTCGTTCATTCACAAGCCCCGGAGTGGTCCGGGCGGCGCCCTCCGCTGTCGCGGCCCGCGTCGGGGGAGTCATATTGGGCCTCGAGCAACCGGGGATCCGCACGGAGGAGGGAGAAGCCGGTGCCCCAGCTCGAGCTGAACGGCACGACCCTGCACTACCACGAATCGGGCGACGGTGAGCCGCTGGTGCTGGTCCACGGCTCGGCCAGCGACGTGCGGACCTGGGCGGAGCGCCAGCCGGTCCTCGCGAAGCGCTTCCGGACGATCGCCTACAGTCGGCGCTACCATCCGCCGAACCCGAGGATCGAGGAGGGGGTCGACTACTCGATGCCCGAGCACGTCGACGACCTGCGGGCCCTCCTGGCCTCCCACGTGGGGGGCTCGGCCCACCTCGTCGGCCACTCCTACGGTGCGTTCCTTTGCCTCCTGCTGGCCATCCGGGAGCCGGGGCTGGCCCGCACCCTCGTGCTGGCCGAGCCGCCGGTCGTCCCGCTGGTCGTGCCGATGCCGCCGGGACCGCTCGGCCTCGCGAGGCTGCTGGTGACCGATCCGCGCACCGCGCTCGCGGTCCTGAAGTTCGTGGCGTCGGGCGTCCTCCCCGCCGCCCGGGCCTTCCAGCGCGGTGACCGGGAGGCGGCGCTGCAGCACTTCGGACCGGCGACCCTGGGCCGCGAGGCCTTCGAGGGCCTGTCGGACGAGCGGCTGCAGCAGGCCCGGGACAACCTGATCGCCATGGAGCTCCTGGGATCCGGGTTCGCCCCCATCGAGGCCGACGACGTCCGCTCGGTCCGAACGCCGTCGCTGCTCCTCTCGGGCACGCGTAGCCCGGGCCTCTTCCGGCGACTCTGCGACCGCCTGGAGGGCCTGCTGCCCGACGTGGAGCGGGTGACCCTTGCCGGCGCATCCCACATCGGCCACGAGGACGCCCCGGAGGCCTGGGATACGGCGGTGCTCTCCTTCCTGGACCGCCGGGGTCGAGACGGGACGCCGGGCTGAGGCGACCGTCGAGCCGGGAGGGGAAGAGGCCCTCCGCCCGGACGGGAAGGCCACGCGCTCGGAGGCCGCTGCCTGGCGCCGAGCCTGGTGGCAGCCTCAATTCAGGCAGGCTCACACCCCCGAGGGAGGTTCCATGGCCCACCCCAACGCGCCGTCGACCGATGATCCCGCGCCCACGCCCAGAGGCGGTCCCGGCGAGCGGGCAAGATGGGGACAGTGGCTCACGCTGTTCGCCGGGCTCGCCCTCGTGATCCATCCCCTGGCGCCCGGGCCCCTCGGGGCGGATGACCTCTCGGGTCAGGAGCCCGTCCCGTTCGCGGGGCGCCGGCCGGCCCCCTCCATGGCCGGGCGCTCGACCGTCTACGCCCCCCGGGGGGCCGCGGCGACCAGCCAGCCGCTGGCGAGCGGGGCGGCGCTCCGGGTGCTCCAGGAGGGCGGCAACGCCATCGACGCGGCGGTCACGGCGGCCGCGGTGCTGAACGTGACGGAGCCCCACATGACCGGGATCGGCGGCGACATGTTCGCGATCCTGTGGTCCGCCGAGGAGGGGCGGCTGGTGGGCCTGGACGCGAGCGGGCGGTCCGGATCGAAGATGACCGCCGAGGCGCTCCTGGCCCGCGGGCACGACGAGATGCCGTACCGGGGACCGGAGGCGGTGACCGTGCCCGGCGCGCTGTCGGGCTGGGCGGCGCTGCTGGAGCGGTACGGGACGATCTCGCTGGCCGAGGCGCTGGCGCCGGCGATCCGGATCGCCGAGGAGGGGTTTCCCGTGACGCCGGTCATCGCGCGCCAGTGGCGCAACACCGCGGGCGTTCTGCGGGAGGCGCCCGGTGCGGCGGCCGAAACGTACCTGTTCGATGGCCGGCGGGGGCCCGAAGCGGGGGAGTGGTTCCGCAACCCCGACCTGGCGTCGTCGTTCAGGACGATCGCGGCAGAGGGACCGGGCGCGCTCTACGGCGGCGAGCTGGGCCGCAGGGTCGTCGACGGGCTGGAAGCGATGGGGGGCTGGCTGACGCTCGAGGACCTGGAGCGCCACGAGCCCCGGTGGGTGGAACCCATCTCCGTGGATTTCCGGGGCTACACGGTGTGGGAGCTGCCTCCGGCGGGACAGGGCGTGGCGGCCCTCCAGATGCTGGAGCTGCTCGAACCCTTCGACCTGGAGGCGATGGGCCACAACTCGGCCCTCTATCTGCATCACCTGATCGAGGCCAAGAAGCTGGCGTTCGCGGACCTGGCTCGCTACGTGGCGGACCCGGATCACATGGACGTGACGGTGGACCGGCTCCTCGACCCGGCGTATCTCGACGGGCGGCGGGCGCTGATCGATCCCGTCCACGCCATGGACCGTCCCGAACCGGGAGACGCCGCGACGGAGAGCGAGACGATCTACCTCTCCGTGGCCGACTCGGAGGGGAACATGGTCTCGTTCATCAACAGCATCTACGAGTACTTCGGCTCGGGCGTCGTCATCCCGGGGACGGGCTTCGCGCTCCAGAATCGGGGTACGGCGTTCACGCTGGAGGAAGGGCATCCGAACCGGGTCGCGCCCAACAAGCGTCCCTTCCACACCATCATCCCCGGATTCGTCACCCGCGACGGCGAGCCCTGGATGAGCTTCGGGCTCATGGGGGGCTCCATGCAGCCCCAGGGGCACACCCAGATGCTCCTCGACATGCTCGTCTTCGGGATGGACGTGCAGGAGGCGATCGACGCGCCTCGCTTCCGCCACTACTCGGGGCGGCGGGTCGCGCTGGAGCCCGCCATCGGCCTCGAGGTCCGGCGCGCCCTCGAGGCGATGGGGCACCAGATCCGGGACGAGACCGGCGTCGCGTTCGGAGGCGCCCAGGCGGTGGTCCGGCTCGAGCGGGGCTGGGCGGCGGGGTCCGATCCTCGCAAGGATGGAATGGCCGTCGGTCACTGAGGGCCGACGCGCGGGCGTCCGGTCCCGGGTCGCCATGGGACCGCCCGGCCCGACCCTCCAGAGTGGTGGGCACGCGGGGGCCAACGGGTCCTCCGCTCCCTGTCATCCCTGGAAGGAGGCCCCATGAGCCGTTCCGTCAACAAGATCATCCTCGTCGGGAACGTCGGCCACGACCCCGAGGTCCGGACCACCCAGAAGGGGGAGAAGGTGTGCCACGTCTCCCTCGCGACGAATCGCCGGGTGCAGCCCCTCGAGGACGGTGAGGAGCGGACGGACTGGCACCGCCTGAACCTGTGGGGACGCCTGGCGCAGCTCGCGGAGGACTACGTGAAGACCGGCGACCGGATCTACGTGGAGGGGCGGCTCAGCTACGACAGCTACGAGCGGGACGGCGTGACGATCCCCACGGCCGAGGTCACGGTGCGCGAGATGATCCTGCTGTCGCCGAAGCGGGAGGGCGTGGTGGCGTGACTCGACGGAGGACGGCGCGGCCGCGAGAGGGGGGCGGACGGGGCCACGGGCCCCGCCCCCCTCGGCTCCTACAGCCAGCCGTGGAAGCGGCGGGCGATGCCGAACGCAGTCTCCCAGTCGCCCCCCGGACCGATTCCCCGGCCGAGGTCCAGGTGGAAGACGTCCCACAGAAGGGCGACGCCGGCCCCGACGGAGCCCCGGACGCCGGCGTCGGGATCGCCGAGCCAGCCACCGGGGAGCGGGTCGCCGAGCTTCGCCTGGCCCACGGAGGTGAGGGCGCGGACCGACAGCCACGGGTCGGAGACCACGCGCGACGCTTCGGCCCGGACGAGCCAGAAGCGGTCTCCGACGAAGTGCCGGAAGGGGTGACCCAGGAGAGTGCCACGGCCTCCCAGGAGGAAGAGCGATTGAGGGGCCCCTGCCGAGGAGAGGCCCCCGTCCATGCGGAGGGAGAGATCGAGGGATCGCCACGCACCGGTGCGGGCCCACGCGGCCGCGGCGCGGGCGGTGCCGTAGTCGAGGCCCGCCCCGAAGAGGTCCAGGCCCAGGGACCCGCGGAGCTCCGCGCCCCACCCGTCGGACGCCTCGGCGCCATCCCTCCAGAAGAGCTCGAGCGTCTGGAAGAAGCGCTCGTCCTCCCGGACCGGACGGACGGGCCGGTACTCCCCCGCGTCGGCGATGGCCGGCCCCGCCGACGTATGGCGCTCGTAGCCGAGCGTCC